>NZ_JADCKV010000025.1:0-155727 GCF_014982105.1 Enterobacter cloacae complex sp. P18RS
TGGAGGCGCATTATAGGGAGCCGCCGAGGAATGACAAGCGGAAAAATGCATTTTTATTTCAACCGCTCACCTTTTCGCCAAAACGCCTTATTTTTGGTGCTTTTTAATCTCTTTTGGCAGTTCTGCCAGACTAGTTATCACCCAGTCGGCTGCATTTTCTGCTTCTGTGGTGACCGGTTTACCGGTACGCACTAATACCTTGGTACCTACACCTGCCGCCGCTGCTGCCTGCATATCTTCCAGTTTATCGCCCACCATATAAGATGCGGCCATATCAATGTGCAGGAATTCCTGTGCAGAGATAAACATGCCCGGGTGTGGCTTACGGCAATCACAGGTCTGACGATACGCCTCTACACTTCCCTGCGGGTGATGCGGACAATAATAGATGCCATCAAGATCGACGCCACGATCGGCCAGAGACCAGTCCATCCATTCCGTCAGCGTCTCGAATTGCGCTTCGGTGAATTTACCCCGGGCGATACCGGACTGGTTAGTCACCACCACCAGCGCATAGCCCATCTCTTTCAACTGGCGCATGGCATCTATTACGCCCTCGATAAACTCGAACTCATCAATCTCATGGACGTAACCGTGATCCACATTAATAGTGCCGTCACGATCGAGAAAAATTGCGGGTACAGATTTTGCCACCGGTTTGCTCCTGAAAAAGTCTTGTTCAGCTAGTATCTCATGAATCGCAGCGCAATAAAGTGCTCATCGCACAGAGGTGGATTGATTTAGACGTCTGGATGCCTTAACATCCATTTTGTTTACGGTCATTCCCCGTATCTGGCAGAAGAAAATGCCACGGCTAACTTACTTACGATAAAAATAATCTAATGATTAAACTTTCCAATATCACCAAAGTGTTCCAGCAGGGGAACCGAACCATTCAGGCGCTGAACAACGTCAGCCTGCATGTGCCTGCTGGTCAGATTTATGGCGTCATTGGCGCATCGGGTGCGGGTAAAAGTACGCTGATCCGTTGTGTTAACCTGCTTGAACGCCCAACCCAGGGCAGCGTAGAAGTTGGCGGCCAGGAGCTTACCGCTCTCTCAGAAAAAGAACTCACCAAAGCGCGTCGCCAGATTGGCATGATTTTCCAGCACTTTAACCTGCTGGCATCCCGCACCGTGTTCGGCAACGTTGCCCTGCCGCTTGAGCTGGATAACACGCCGAAAGAAGAAGTTACGCGTCGCGTCACCGAACTGCTCGACCTTGTTGGTCTGGGCGACAAGCATGATAGCTACCCGGCAAATCTGTCCGGTGGGCAAAAACAGCGTGTGGCCATTGCCCGCGCGCTGGCAAGCAATCCTAAGGTGCTGCTGTGCGATGAAGCCACCAGCGCGTTAGACCCGGCCACCACGCGCTCTATTCTGGAACTGTTAAAAGACATTAACCGTCGCCTGGGCCTGACGATTCTCCTTATTACGCATGAAATGGATGTAGTTAAACGCATCTGCGACTGCGTGGCGGTCATCAGCAACGGTGAGCTGATTGAGCAGGATACGGTGAGTGAAGTCTTCTCGCACCCGAAAACGCCGCTGGCTCAGCAGTTCATTCAGTCCACACTGCATCTGGATATTCCGGAAGATTATCTGGAACGTTTAAAAACAGACGCAACGCCTGACAGCGTCCCGATGCTGCGCATGGAGTTCACGGGCCAGTCCGTTGACGCACCGCTGCTGTCCGAAACCGCGCGTCGCTTTAACGTGAATAACAACATTATTAGCGCGCAGATGGACTACGCCGGTGGCGTGAAGTTCGGCATTATGCTGACGGAAATGCACGGCACACAGGAAGAAACCCAGGCGGCAATTGCCTGGCTGCAAGAACATCACGTAAAAGTAGAGGTACTGGGTTATGTCTGAGCCGATGATGTGGCTACTGGTTCGCGGCGTTTGGGAAACGCTGGCAATGACCTTCGTATCGGGCTTCTTTGGTTTTGTGATTGGGCTGCCGGTCGGCGTGCTGCTGTACGTTACGCGCCCGGGTCAAATTATTGAAAACGCGAAGCTGTATCGTACGCTCTCTGCGCTGGTGAACATTTTCCGGTCTATTCCGTTCATTATTCTGCTGGTGTGGATGATTCCGTTTACGCGCGTGATCGTCGGGACGTCGATTGGTTTGCAGGCAGCTATTGTCCCGCTGACCGTAGGCGCGGCACCGTTTATCGCCCGTATGGTGGAAAACGCCCTGCTGGAAATCCCAACCGGCCTGATCGAAGCTTCCCGCGCTATGGGTGCGACGCCAATGCAGATCGTTCGCAAAGTTCTGCTGCCAGAGGCGCTGCCTGGGCTGGTGAACGCAGCAACCATCACGCTTATCACCCTGGTCGGTTATTCCGCAATGGGCGGCGCCGTAGGTGCTGGCGGTTTAGGCCAGATTGGATATCAGTACGGCTATATTGGCTATAACGCTACCGTAATGAATACCGTTCTGGTATTGCTGGTTGTGCTGGTTTACTTAATTCAATTCTCTGGCGATCGTATCGTCCGGGCTGTTACGCATAAATAACGTTACAAACAACACAAACTCGACGAGTTAAGGATATAACATGGCGTTTAAATTTAAGACCTTCGCAGCAGTAGGCGCACTGATTGGCTCGCTGGCACTGGTGGGTTGCGGTCAGGACGAAAAAGATCCAAACCACATCAAAGTAGGCGTTATCGTCGGTGCAGAACAGCAGGTTGCTGAGGCCGCGCAGAAAATCGCTAAAGAGAAATATGGCCTGGACGTTGAACTGGTGACCTTCAACGATTACGTTCTGCCGAACGAAGCGCTGAGCAAAGGCGACATTGACGCTAACGCCTTCCAGCATAAACCGTACCTGGATCAGCAGATCAAAGATCGCGGCTACAAACTGGTTGCTGTCGGTAACACCTTCGTTTACCCGATTGCCGGTTACTCCAAGAAAATTAAATCTCTGGATGAACTCCAGCCGGGTTCACAGGTTGCCGTCCCTAACGACCCAACCAACCTTGGCCGTTCCCTGCTTCTGCTACAGAAAGTGGGCCTGATTAAACTGAAAGAAGGCGTTGGCTTGTTACCGACCGTTCTGGACGTCACCGAAAACCCGAAAAATCTGAAAATTGTTGAGCTGGAAGCACCACAGCTGCCACGTTCTCTGGACGATGCGCAGATCGCCCTGGCCGTGATCAACACCACTTACGCCAGCCAGATCGGCCTGACCCCAGCGAAAGATGGCATCTTCGTTGAAGATAAAGATTCCCCGTACGTCAACCTGATCGTGACTCGCGAAGACAACAAAGACGCGGAGAATGTGAAGAAATTCATACAGGCATATCAGTCTGAAGAAGTGTACCAGGAAGCCAATAAGGTGTTTAACGGCGGCGCGGTTAAAGGCTGGTAATCTCCCGGCAGTGTAATATCATCAAGACGGGCATTTGCCCGTCTTGTCATTTGTGCGGTCAACTGCTTCAATATCTGACGTTTTGATTATCCACTGAGGAATTATTATGCGTGCTTTACCGATCTGTTTTTTAGCACTGATGCTGAGCGGCTGTTCTATGCTAAGCAGATCTCCTGTTGAACCTGTTCAAAGCACTGCAACCCCGCCAAAAGCGGAGCCAGCAAAACCGAAAGCGCCTCGCGCTGCGCCGGTACGTATTATTACCAAAGCCGACGAGCTGGTCGGTAAGCCATTCCGTGAACTGGGCGAAGTGAGCGGCGAATCCTGCCAGGCAACGAATCAGGACTCCCCACCCAATATTCCGACAGCCCGCAAGCGTATGCAAATCAACGCGTCGAAAATGAAAGCCAACGCGGTGCTGCTGCACAGCTGCGAAGTCACCAGCGGCACACCAGGTTGCTATCGCCAGGCGGTATGTATCGGTTCTGCGCTTAACATTACGGCGAAATGAGTTCATTTCAGTTCGAGCAGATAGGCGTTATCCGCTCCCCTTATAAAGAAAAGTTCGCCGTGCCGCGTCAGCCGGGTCTGGTCATTAACGGCGGCGGCGAGCTTCATCTTGTGGCGCCGTATAATCAGGCCGATGCAGTGCGCGGGCTTGAGGCGTTCAGCCATTTATGGGTGGTCTTTGTGTTTCACCAGACCATGGAAGGCGGCTGGCGTCCCACCGTGCGTCCGCCTCGTCTGGGCGGAAATGCCAGAATGGGTGTCTTTGCCACCCGCTCAACCTTTCGTCCCAACCCCATCGGGATGTCGCTGGTCGAGCTGAAAGGCATACGTTGTCAGAAAGATCAGGTGATCCTGGAGTTAGGTAGCCTTGACCTGGTTGATGGCACGCCGGTCATAGATATTAAGCCTTACCTGCCCTTCGCCGAAGCGCTGCCGGATGCCCGAGCAAGCTATGCTCAGGACGCACCGCAGGCAGATATGCCGGTTCACTTCACGTCTGAAATAACGACGCAAATCAGCGAGCTGGAAAAGCGTTATCCTCGCCTGCGTGACTTTATCGTTGAAGTGCTGGCCCAGGACCCCCGTCCCGCCTACCGCAAAGAAGAGGAAGCCGGGAATACGTACGCCGTCTGGCTGCTGGACTTTAACGTGCGCTGGCGCGTGACTGCGGCGGGTTTTGAAGTGTTTGCCCTGGAACCCAGGTAATTTTGTTCTCCTCTCTTTTGGCATCTTTGCCACACTGGTAAACTAAACCACTTTTTTTGTGTCAGGCTGATGTTTCAGCCTGTTCCAATCGTCGAAATGGAACCGTAACAACATGCGTACTAGCCAATATCTGCTCTCCACTCTGAAGGAGACACCTGCCGACGCCGAGGTGATCAGCCACCAGCTGATGCTGCGCGCCGGGATGATCCGCAAGCTGGCCTCCGGGTTATACACCTGGCTGCCGACCGGCGTGCGCGTCCTGAAAAAAGTCGAAAACATCGTGCGTGAAGAGATGAACAACGCCGGTGCTATCGAGGTGTTAATGCCGGTCGTTCAGCCCTCTGAACTGTGGCAGGAGAGCGGTCGCTGGGAGCAGTACGGTCCTGAACTGCTGCGTATTGCCGATCGTGGCGATCGTCCATTCGTTCTCGGCCCAACGCATGAAGAAGTGATCACCGACCTGATCCGTAACGAGCTGAGCTCTTACAAACAGCTGCCGCTGAACTTCTTCCAGATCCAGACTAAGTTCCGTGACGAAGTGCGTCCACGCTTTGGCGTCATGCGTTCTCGCGAGTTCCTGATGAAAGATGCTTACTCTTTCCATACTTCTCAGGAATCGCTGCAAGAGACCTACGACAAAATGTACGCGGCCTACAGCAAAATCTTCTCCCGCATGGGGCTGGATTTCCGTGCTGTACAGGCTGATACCGGTTCAATCGGCGGTAGCGCCTCCCATGAATTCCAGGTTCTGGCGCAGAGCGGCGAAGACGATGTGATCTTCTCTGACTCCTCTGATTACGCCGCGAACATCGAATTTGCAGAAGCGCTGGCACCAAAAGAACCACGCGGCGCGGCAACGCAAGAGATGACGCTGGTTGATACGCCAAACGCGAAAACTATCGCCGAGCTGGTTGAGCAGTTTACTCTGCCGATCGAAAAAACCGTGAAAACCCTGCTGGTGAAATCGGCTGAAGGTAGCGCTTATCCACTGGTTGCCCTGCTGGTACGAGGCGATCACGAGCTGAACGAAGTGAAAGCCGAGAAGCTGCCGCAGGTTGCCAGCCCGCTGACCTTTGCAACGGAAGCAGAGATCCGCGCCGTGGTGAATGCAGGCCCTGGTTCTCTGGGTCCGGTGAACATGCCTGTTCCGGTGGTCATTGACCGCACCGTTGCGGCGATGAGCGACTTCGCTGCGGGCGCAAACATCGACGGTAAACACTACTTCGGCATCAACTGGGATCGTGACGTGGCGACGCCGGAAGTGGCTGACATCCGTAACGTGGTCGCAGGCGATCCAAGCCCGGACGGCAAGGGTACCCTGATGATCAAACGCGGTATCGAAGTAGGCCACATCTTCCAGCTGGGCGATAAGTACTCGCGCGCAATGAACGCTGCCGTTCAGGGCGAAGATGGCCGTAACCAGGTTCTGACCATGGGCTGCTACGGCATTGGCGTAACGCGCGTTGTTGCTGCCGCTATCGAGCAGAACTATGACGAACGCGGAATCGTCTGGCCGGATAACATCGCGCCGTTCCAGGTGGCGATCCTGCCAATGAACATGCACAAGTCTTACCGCGTGCAGGAGCTGGCTGAGAAACTCTACGCTGAGCTGAGCGCGAAAGGTATCGACGTGCTGATGGATGACCGTAAAGAGCGTCCTGGCGTGATGTTTGCTGACATGGAACTGATCGGTATTCCACACACCATTGTCATTGGCGACCGTAACCTCGACGGCGACGAGATTGAATACAAATACCGTCGCAACGGCGAAAAACAGATGATCAAGACGGGAGATATTCTTGATTACCTGGTGAAAGCCATCAAAGGTTAAGAAACAAAAAACCCCGCCAGTGCGGGGTTTTTTAATGGCTATATCTTATTTGCTTTCGCAGTCTTTCCCCGCGGCAAACTTCGCATCTTTATCTGCCACCAGCGTTTTCACCAGCTCGCCGCTATCCGGGTTTGGCTCCAGCGTAAAATGCCCTTCAACCGTCAGCAACACTGGCTTACTGTCGTTGCCGCGCGCGACGGCATAGTCTCGCTCCAGCTGGGCATTGTTCGCCACGCTGACTTTCTTCCCGGTTGCACAGTCAGTGAAGATCGCCGCATCCGCCATGTAGAAATACATCCCTCGCATCGCCATTGGGGTGGCTGGCAGGGTCGCTTTCACCGGGGCCAACGTGTAGTTGAACTGGGATTCAATCGGATTGCCTTCGCGATCGAGCATCTCCATCCCCTCGCCTTTGGCGCGGAAGAAGGTTTTATCGCCCGTGGTATCCGTCAATACCAGCTTCTCAGCCGTACGCGCCCATGTTCCGTAAGATGCAAAAGAAGACGGTTCTTTCGCCCCCTGGTAACGCTGGTTCATGACCCAGGTGCCATCTTTTTGCAGGAACAGAGAGGTTTCGATGCCCTCGCAATCTGCACACGGTAATACGCCGCGCCAGCTTTGCTGCATCGGCTTTAATTCTTCATTTTGCGTTGGCTGTAGTACCTGCGTTTCTGAACGGTTATTACAGCCAAAAAGCGCGAACAGGCTTGTCACGGCCAGCGCTGATAATAATGCTTTTTTCACAATACTTTCCTTATGAAAAAGGGTATCCCTTTCGTCACATTATGGGTGACGGACTTTGCCACGCAGTGATTTTACGGTGGATTTCTGCGCCTTCGATGACAACCGACGTTCTTTCGATGCCCGCGTTGGACGTGTTGCCCGGCGACTTTTTTGTACAGCCGTCAGCTCTTTAATGACCGCGACCAGCCGGGCTATTGCCGCTTCCCGGTTTAGCTCCTGGCTGCGATACTCCTGCGCTTTAATCACCATCACACCCTCGCTGGTGATCAGGTGATGGCTGGCGGCAAGCAGGCTTTCTTTATAATACTCTGGCAGGCTGGAGGCCCGAATGTCAAAGCGCAAATGGATAGCCGTTGAGGCCTTGTTAACGTGCTGTCCCCCTGCTCCCTGGGCCCGGATGGCGGTGATCTCCAGCTCGTTATCAGGGATGCTGACGTTTCGGGACAATACAATCATGATGCGGGCTGCCAGGCCGTGAGATGAATTTCCAGATTATTCTGAGAATCGGAAAGCCAGATGGCGCCGTCCTGAATCGTCGCCTGTAGCGCCATCGTCCGGCTGGCGAACGCACTCAGCTGCGCTAGCTGTTCATCATCCAGATACCAGACGGTAAGATTTTTGAACTGCGCACATTTATTTTTATTTTGTTGCCACCAGATCTCCGCCGCTCTCTGGTTGTAGGCAAACAACGCCACTTCAGCAGACTGGGTGCAGGCCTTTTTGATCCGGCGTTCATCCGGCAGGCCAAGCTCAATCCATAAATCGATACCCAGATGATCGTTGCGCAGCCAGGCTTCCGGTTCATCTTCCGCGCTTAAACCACGGGTAAATTGCAGACGCTCGTCGGCATACTTAATCCACGCCAGCAGGCGCAGCATCATGCGCTCCTGGGTTTCAGAAGGGTGACGCGCCAGCGTCAATGACGCATCCAGAAACTGGTTACGGTCAAGATCCGCCACATTGACCACAGCTTTATAAATTGTCGCTTTCAGCGCCATGAGAGAACTCCTTTCGAATCAGGCGTACATTGTAGCGAAAACCGCGGCAAAAGGCTGTTACGAGGTGGTGTCTCCCTCTTATCAAGGCGCTGATAATGCTTAAATGAGTATGGTATAGTCACCTTGCTAAACCGAGTTTAACTTCGTAGGCTTAATGATATCTCACAGTAAGTCAGTACGCTGGCAGGAGGTGATGTGAATAATTATTGTGAGTTGATTCGCAGACGGTATGCGGAGATCGCCAGCGGAGATCTGGGGTACATTCCGGATGCGTTAGGCTGTGTATTGAACGTGCTAAATGAAGTGGCCTCTGATGAGAGCCTTTCTGAATCGGTCAGGGAAAAAGCAGCGTATGCTGCGGCGAATTTACTGGTGAGCGATTATGTCGATGAATGATACCTATCAACCCATCAATTGTGATGACTATGACAACCTCGAACTCGCCTGCCAGCATCATTTAATACTGACGCTGGAGCTAAAAGATGGCGAAGTGCTAAAGGCAAAGGCCAGCGATCTGGTTTCCCGTAAAAATGTGGAATACCTGGTTGTGGAAGATGCAGGTGCAACGCGTGAGCTACGCCTCGACAAAATTGCCAGTTTCAGCCATCCGGAAATCGGCACCGTTGTGGTGAGCGAATCCTGATAACCAACGGGCAGCCAGGCTGCCCGTTACGCTTTCCATTCAAAATTAACACCCGCTTCAGCCCACCCCTCTTCAGTGATGAACACCTCTGCCGCCGCGATGAGCGTGTCGCCGTAAAACAGAAGCGGCGTGGTATCACGTCGCCAGGGCGGAACGTTCTGTTCCTGCCAGATTTTCTTCAGCTTACGCCCGCCGTTACGCCCGACGATATGCAGCATGCCGCTGGCCCTGAAGCGTATAGTGACGTTCTCGTCCGGCTCAGGTAGACGCACATTGCCCGAATGGCTTAACGCAACGACACCGCCATTCATCGGTAGCGTTAATGCTTTTTCCGGCGACGGCCAGTCGAGCACAACGTCAGCCAGCGACGGCACAGATTTTACCCACCAGAGTTGCCCTTTATAGCGCCTGACGTCATAACCATTCAGGTGTATACACGGGGCAGCATCTTCCCTCGCCTGTGCAACTTCCTCCCAGATACGGTTGAGCATCGCCCGGGACGGCATAACCGCACGGTGGTAAGCCAGCCAGCGACGAATCAGAGCAGCCCGGCGCACGGGGCTCATCACCTTCAACGGCGCAATGTTCAGGGCACCGTCAGCGGTAGTCAGCGTATCCAGCTCCTCGCTCAGCAACTCATCCAGCAAGCTTTCCTGTTCAGCACACAGCATGGCGCTTCTGGCCGCCGCTTCGGAAAAATGCGCCCAGCGCTCACTCAGCAGCGGTAAGACGCGCAGGCGCAGGAAGTTACGGTCGTAACTGTCGTCCTGATTGCTCTCGTCTTCAATCCAGCACAGATGATGCTGCTGCGCCCAGGCTTCCAGTGATGCGCGCGTCTCACCCAGTAGCGGGCGGATGAGCTCTGTTTCAGCAAAATCTGCGCGCTCAGGCATGGCAGATAACCCCGCAGGCCCGCTGCCCCTCTTGAGCGCCAGTAAAAACGTCTCGCACTGGTCGTCCAGATGCTGCGCGGTGACCAACGCTTCCCCTTGCTGTAATGCGCCGGAAAACGCGGCGTAGCGGGCTTTCCGCGCCTGCGCCTCAATACCCAGCCCCTCATCCTCAAGCGTGACGCGTTCAACGATCAGCGGAATCGCCCACCCTGAACACACCGCTTCGCAGTGCGCTACCCAGTCGTCGGCATGGGGGCTTAAGCCGTGATGGATATGCATCGCCCGCAGCTGGACGTCAGGCTCACGGTCGCGCCAGAGCTTAAGGCGGTGCAGCAAAACGGTGGAATCCAGGCCACCGCTGAACCCCACCAGCAGCTGGCGATAGGGTGAAACGGCGTGCGCGATAGCGGGTAAGGTCATAGGAAATTACACATAAAAAATGCCCGAACTGAACGGGCATTATCACACATGACGGCGATTACTGCTGGTAAAGCTCCAGCGGCAGCCCGTCCGGATCGTTGAAAAAAGTGAAACGTTTATCGGTAAAGGGATCGACACGAATCGCTTCGCAGGCCACGCCGTGGGCTTCCAGATGTTTTACCGCGCTGTCCAGGTCGTCGACGCTGAAGGCCAGGTGGCGCAGGCCGCAGGCTTCCGGGCGTGAAGGACGCGCTGGCGGGAAAGGAAAAGAGAACAGTTCAATCACATATTGTCCGTTTAACGCCAGATCGCCTTTCCAGGAGTCGCGCTCCTCACGGTAAGCCTCGCTCAACAGCGTAAAGCCGAGAACGTCACAGTAGAATGCCTTACTTTTCGCGTAATCGGTAGCAATGATCGCAATATGATGAACCGCTTTTAAACCCAGCATAGTTTCTCCTTTTTATGATGCTCTGAACGTTACAACCGACAACCCGCCCCTGGCAAGCAGACCCTTTTATTTTAGGACTCTCACCCAGTACACGCCGTTATCATCGCGTTTCGCGCCATGAATGTCCGTTTCAAAGCCCGGATAGTGGCGCCCTACCGAACAGAGCATCAGCAGGAAATCGAGCACCGCCCGGCTCTCCTCGGTGATCATTTCACCCGGCATCAGCAGCGGCACGCCCGGCGGATAAGGCAGGATCATGTTGGCCGATACCCGCCCGACCAGGTTTTCCAGCTCAACGGTTTCAACCTCCCCTTTCACCTGGCGCTGCCACGCCCTGTGCGGCGTCAGCTTCATTTCAGGCAGAACATCAAATGCCTGCAACATCAGGCGCGGCAGATCGTGCTGGCGGATCAGCCTGTGGATCCCCTGGGCCAGATCCTGAATACGCATATTGCGATAGAAGTCAGGATCTTCCGCGTAGAGATCCGGCAGCATATTCTTTACCCGCAGGTTCAGATCATATGCGCGCTTAAACTCCATCAGTCCGCGCAGCAGACCCATCGCGCGGGTTTTATCGATCCCGATGCTGAACAGGAACAGCAAATTATAGGGGCCGGTTTTCTCCACCACCACGCCGCGCTCATCAAGGAACTTCGCCACCAGCGCAGCCGGGATCCCTTCCTCACCCATCACGCCCTGCTCATCCATGCCCGGCGTCAGGATCGTCACCTTAACCGGATCGAGGAACATGTGGTCCGCATCGGCATCCCGGAAACCGTGCCAGCTCTCCCCCGGCGCGACGGGCCAGCATTCTGCCTCATCAATCTCTTCCGGCTGCCAGATATCAAAGAACCAGCCGTCCGCTTCATCTTTAAGCCGCTGAACCTCTTTTCGGAAATGCAGCGCCCGTTCCACCGAACGATTGATCAGGCGTTTACCCGGATTACCGCGCAGCATCGCCGCCGCCGTTTCGATGGACGCCACCAGCGGGTAGCTCGGCGACGTGGTCGTGTGCATCATAAAGGCTTCGTTGAAGGTGTCCTCGTCGTACTCGCCCTTGATGTGAATGAGAGACGCCTGGGAAAACGCGGCCAGCATTTTGTGCGTCGACTGCGTTTCGAAGAACACCTTGCCCGGCACCCGCTCGCCGCTCATCCCACTTTTACCCGAGTAAATCGGGTGGAAATTGGTGTAAGGCACCCACGCGGAGTCAAAGTGGATCGACGGCACGTCGAGCGTCTGCTTGATCCAGTTCGTGTTGTAAAGCAGCCCGTCATAGGTGGAGTTGGTGATCACCGCGTGCACAGGCCAGCTTGCCTCGGGGATCGCCGCGATCTTATTTTCAATGGCTTCATGCGCGAACTCACGGCGAGGAATGCCGCCGAGAATACCCAGCGCATTACGCGTAGGCGACAGCCAGAGCGGCACCACGTCGCTCATCATCAGCAAATGCGCTAGTGATTTGTGGCAGTTTCGGTCAATCAGCAGCGTACTGCCGGCAGGCGCGGCATACATCCCGACGATTTTGTTCGAGGTTGAGGTACCGTTGGTCACCATGTAGCTTTGCTCGGCGCCAAAGGTCCGGGCGATGTACTCTTCAGCTTCCAGATGCGGGCCGGTATGATCCAGCAGAGAGCCTAACTCGGTGACCGAAATCGACACATCCGCCTTCAGCGTGTTACCGCCGAAGAAATCGTAGAACAGACATCCCACCGGGCTTTTTTGATAGGCTGTTCCCGCCATGTGGCCTGGCGTACAGAAGGTGTACTTCCCTTCATTCACATAGGTGAACAGCGCGCGCGTGAACGGCGGTGTGATGTTATCGAGGTATTCACCGGTGTACTGCTGAATGCGGGTCGCAATGTCCTCGGCAACGCCGAGTGAGTATTCGAAGAACCACAGTGCCATACGCATATCATGCGCGCTCACGTCCATGGTCGAGTGAGTGTTGATAAACGCGTACAGCGGAAGATATTCGTTGAGCTTATTGATATCGCTGCACAACTCCATGTCGTATTCGTCCCAGTCGAATATCACGCCACAGATGCGCGGATTGTGTTCGATAAATTTCAGCAGGTCGGCGCTGTTTTGCGGCCAGATCAGCTGGTATCCGCGTGCTTTGAGGGCTTGCTCCAGCTCCTTGATGGGTTCGTCTTTATAAAAGACGCCGTGTGGCCCCATGATGGCAATGATGTTCATGGTTTACCTCCTTGAAAAACATCAGATAAGCATAGTTAAGGTAAACGGCAGGTATAAAAAAAGCCGCAACAATGTGCGGCTTTTAGGATAATTGTGAGGCTTACGCGTAACCGTAGGTCATCAGACGCTGATAACGACGGTTGAGCAGATCTTCTGTGCTCAGCACGTCCAGGTCCGCCAGATCTGCCAGCAGCTGCGCTTTCAGGGAAGCAGCCATCACTTCCGGCTTACGATGCGCGCCACCCAGCGGTTCAGGGATAACGGTGTCGATCAGCTTCAGCTCTTTCAGACGTGGGGCAATGATGCCCATCGCTTCAGCAGCCAGCGGCGCTTTATCGGCACTTTTCCACAGAATGGAGGCACAGCCTTCCGGAGAGATAACGGAATAGGTACTGTACTGTAGCATATTCACTTTATCGCCCACGCCAATTGCCAGCGCACCGCCGGACCCACCTTCACCGATAACGGTACAGATGACCGGCACTTTCAGGCGAGACATCTCACGCAGGTTGCGTGCGATGGCTTCAGACTGACCGCGCTCTTCAGCGCCAACACCCGGGTAAGCACCCGGCGTGTCGATGAAGGTGATGATAGGCATATTGAAACGCTCAGCCATCTCCATCAGACGCAGGGCCTTACGGTAGCCTTCTGGCGCTGGCATACCGAAGTTACGACGGATTTTCTCTTTGGTTTCACGGCCTTTCTGATGACCAATAATCATCACCGGACGTCCATCCAGACGCGCGATACCGCCGACGATAGCTTTATCGTCAGCGTATGCGCGGTCGCCTGCCAGTTCGTCAAATTCGTCAAACGCCAGGCGGACATAATCCAGGGTGTACGGACGCTGTGGATGACGCGCCAGCTGGGCGATCTGCCATGCGCCGAGATCGGCAAAGATTTTGCGCGTCAGTTCCACGCTTTTTTCGCGCAGACGATGCACTTCTTCGTCGATGTTAATATCCAGTTTTTCATCCTGACGGCTCACGGCTGTCAGAGAATCGATTTTCGCTTCCAGCTCTGCAATCGGCTGTTCGAAATCAAGGAAATTCAGACTCATAGTATTCCTGTATTAGTCAAACTCCAGTTCCACCTGCTCCGAACCAATGAGGCCACGGAGATCGTTCAGTAAACGATCGCTCGGAGAGACACGCCACGTTGCACCAAAGCGCAACCGCGCACGTGCATCCGCCCTCTGATAATAGAGATGTACTGGAATGGTCCCCGAGCGGTGGGGTTCCAGAGACTGACGGAGTCGGTTTAAAAGCTGGTCATCAATTTGCCTGTCCGTCAGCGAGATAGCAAGCCCGCGAGCATATTTTTCCCGGGCTTCGTCAATGTCCATCACTTCGCGGGCGGTCATTTTAAGCCCCCCGCTGAAGTCATCAAAGCTGACCTGTCCGCTGACGATAAGTATGCGGTCTTTTTCCAGCAATTGCTGGTATTTATCCAGCGCGTCGGTAAACAACATCACCTCCAGACGCCCGGAACGGTCATCCAGGGTACAGATGCCGATACGATTGCCGCGCTTGGTGACCATTACCCTTGCAGCAATCACGAGCCCCGCAGCCGTGGTGATTTTACCACGTTCTGTCGGATGCATGTCTTTAAGCCTGTGGCCGCCGACATAGCGCTCAATTTCTTTCAGATACTGGTTGATCGGGTGCCCCGTCAGGTACAGGCCTAACGTTTCCCGCTCCCCATCCAGCACCACCTGTTCTGGCCAGGGCTGGCAGTTGGAATAAGACTGCTCAATCTGCTCTGGCTCTTCCGCCAGCACGCCGAACATATCTGCCTGGCCAATGGCTTCCGCTTTCGCGTGCTGATCGGCTGCTTTCAGCGCATCGCCGAGCGAGTTCATCAGCGCGGCGCGGTGTGGCCCCAGCCGATCAAACGCGCCGGACATGATCAGTTTTTCCAGCACCCGGCGGTTCAGTTTTTTGGTATCGGTGCGGGCGCACAGATCGAACAGCTCGCGGAAATAGCCGCCGTTGTTACGCGCTTCGATGATCGCCTCGATCGGCCCCTCACCTACGCCCTTGATCGCGCCGATCCCATAGACGATTTCCCCGTCATCGTTAACGTGGAAATGGTACAGGCCAGAGTTAATATCCGGCGGCAGGATCTTCAGCCCCATGCGCCAGCACTCGTCCACCAGGCCAACCACCTTCTCGGTGTTGTCCATATCGGCGGTCATTACCGCCGCCATAAACTCAGCGGGATAGTGAGCCTTCAGCCACAGCGTTTGATACGAAACCAAAGCATAGGCGGCGGAGTGGGATTTGTTAAATCCGTACCCGGCGAATTTCTCCACCAGGTCGAAGATTTTCATCGCCAGTTCGCCATCGACGCCGTTTTTCTTCGCCCCATCCTCAAAGATGGAACGTTGCTTGGCCATCTCTTCCGGCTTTTTCTTACCCATCGCACGACGCAGCATGTCTGCGCCGCCAAGGGTATAACCAGAAAGCACCTGGGCGATCTGCATGACCTGTTCCTGATACAGGATGATGCCATAGGTTGGCTCCAGTACCGGTTTCAGGCTTTCATGCTGCCACTGCACGTCCGGGTAGGAAATCTCTTCGCGCCCGTGTTTACGGTCGATAAAGTTATCTACCATCCCCGACTGCAACGGCCCCGGACGGAACAGGGCCACCAGCGCGATCATATCTTCGAAGCAGTCTGGTTGCAGACGCTTAATCAAATCTTTCATGCCGCGGGATTCAAGCTGGAAGACGGCTGTCGTCTCCGAGCGTTGCAGCATGTCGAAACTTTTCTTGTCATCAAGCGGGATAGCCGCGATATCCAACGGAGGCTCGCCGTTCTTCTCGCGACGGGCGTTGATCATCTCCAGCGCCCAGTTGATGATGGTCAGCGTACGCAGGCCGAGGAAGTCGAACTTCACCAGCCCGGCGTATTCTACGTCGTTCTTGTCGAACTGGGTGACCGGATGCTGGCCCGCTTCGTCGCAGTACAGCGGCGCAAAGTCGGTGATTTTGGTCGGGGCGATAACCACACCCCCCGCATGCTTACCGGCGTTACGCGTGACGCCTTCCAGCTTGCGCGCCATGTCGATCAGCGCTTTGACCTCTTCGTCGGCTTCGTAGATTTCCGGCAGCTGAGGTTCAGCTTCAAAGGCTTTCGCCAGAGTCATGCCCGGATCGGGCGGCACCAGCTTAGAGATACGATCGACAAAACCGTACGGGTGGCCCAGAACGCGGCCCACATCGCGGATAACCGCTTTCGCGGCCATCGTACCGAAGGTGATGATCTGCGAAACCGCATCACGACCATACATATCGGCCACGTGCTCAATCACCTGGTCGCGTTTTTCCATGCAGAAGTCGACGTCAAAGTCGGGCATGGAGACACGTTCCGGGTTGAGGAAACGTTCGAACAGCAGGTCAAATTCCAGCGGATCGAGATCGGTAATTTTCAGGGCATACGCCACCAGCGAGCCGGCACCAGAACCACGGCCCGGACCTACCGGCACGCCGTTATCCTTCGACCACTGGATGAACTCCATCACGATCAGGAAGTAGCCAGGGAACCCCATCTGGTTGATCACCTGGAGTTCAATATCCAGGCGCTCGTCATATTCAGGACGTTTCTCTTTACGGACCGCTTCATCCGGGAAGAGGAATTCCAGACGCTCTTCCAGACCCTCTTTCGATTTCATGACCAGGAAATCTTCGGTGGTCATGTCTCCCGTCGGGAACTGCGGCAGGAAGTATTCGCCGAGACGCACGGTGACGTTACAGCGCTTGGCAATCTCTACGCTGTTTTCCAGCGCTTCCGGGATGTCCGAGAAGAGCTCACACATCTCCTCTTCGCTGCGCATGTACTGCTGCGATGAGTAGTTGCGCGGACGTTTTGGATCGTCGAGGGTGAAGCCGTCGTGGATGGCGACGCGAATTTCATGCGCGTCAAAATCACCCGCCTCAAGGAAGCGCACATCGTTGGTGGCCACCACAGGCAGGCCACGCGCTTCCGCCAGGGCGACGGCCGCATGCAGGTAGCTCTCTTCATCCGCACGCCCGGTACGGATCAGCTCCAGGTAATAACGATCCGGGAAATACTCTTCGTAGAACGAGACGCACTGATCCACCAGCGCGTTATTACCGCGTAGCAGACATTTGCCGACATCTCCCATACGGCCACCGGAGATCAGCAGCAGACCTTCGTTCAGCTCCGCCAGCCAGTCGCGGTCAATCCATGGACCCAGTGCGCCGTAACCGCGTTGGTAGGCTTTTGAGATCAGCAGAGTGAGGTTCTGATAGCCCGTGTTATTCATAGCTAACACGGAAATCTGCGTCATCTCATCGCCGAGCAGCTCGCTCTGCACATGAAAATCCGCGCCGACGATGGGCTTTAATCCTGCGCCATGCGCCGTTCCGTAGAACTTCACCAGGCCACACAGGTTGGTAAAATCGGTGATCGCCAGCGCAGGCATGCCAAGCGAGGCCGCCTTTTTTACCAGCGGCCCGGTCTTTGCCAGCCCATCGATCATGGAGTAGTCGCTATGCACCCGCAGGTGTACGAAACGTGGTTCAGCCATCTTCAAATCCCGCGTTACTTAATTGCTTGCGTCTTGATTCAGGACACCAGTCCCAGCGCGCGTTTCACCGGGCCAAAGCTGCGCCGATGATGTTCAGTTGCGCCATGTTCAGCCAGCTTTTCCAGATGGAAAGCCGTTGGATATCCCTTGTGCTGGGCGAAACCATACGCGGGATAAGTGAGGTCCAGCGCGGCCATTTCGGCATCGCGCGTCACTTTAGCAATGATTGACGCCGCACTGATTTCTGCGACGCGGCTATCGCCTTTAACAACAGCCATGGAAGGCATCGGCAGCGCCGGGCAACGGTTACCGTCGATCAGCACATACTCAGGCACAATCTTCAGGCCAGCGACGGCACGCTGCATCGCCAGCATGGTGGCGTGCAGAATGTTCAGATCGTCGATCTCATCCGGCTCTGCGCGCCCGAGACTCCAGGCCAGCGCCTTTTCTTTAATTTCATCGAACAGCGCCAGGCGACGCTTTTCACTCAGTTTTTTCGAGTCGTTCAGGCCAACGATCGGGCGGGCTGGATCGAGGATCACCGCCGCGGTCACAACGGCACCCACTAACGGGCCACGACCGACTTCATCCACACCGGCAACGAGGTGGGTATGGGGATAAATAAATTCCATCATTGTGCTAACTCCAGCACCGCATCGGCCGCCTGCTCATCAGCATTACAGCGGATCAGTTGATGCAGTTCACGGAAGGTATCATGCATCTGGTGGCTGGTTTTACCGTTGGCCAGCAGCGGCAGTAATGCATCAGCCAGTGCCTGCGGCTGGCATTCATCCTGCAAGAGCTCTTTCACCAGTTCGCGACCCGCAAGCAGGTTTGGCAGGGATACGTAATCTGTTTTTACCAGACGTTTTGCCAGCCAGAAGGTAAACGGCTTCATGCGATAACCGACCACCATTGGGCATTTTGCCAGCATACACTCCAGAGCAGCCGTGCCGGAAGCCAGCAGTGCGGCATCACTCGCAAACATGGCTTGCCGCCCTTTTCCGTCCAGCAGGCGGACGTGAAGATCCGGGGCGACGTCGGCTTTGATACGCTCAAACTGCTCGCGGCGTTTGGCATTCACCAGCGGCACGACCACTTCAAGATCGGGGTAAGTCTTGCGAAGAATTTGCGCCGTTTTCAGGAAATCGGCACTGAGCATTTCAACTTCCCCACCCCGGCTCCCTGGCAGCAGCGCCAGACAGTGCACATCATGCGGGATGCCCAGTTCGTCACGCGCCGCGTTTTTATCCGGATCCAGCGGCATGGCATCCGCCATGGTATGACCGATAAAACGGCACGGGACATTAAATCTGTCGTAAAACGCTTTTTCGAAAGGCAGAAAAGCCAGCACCAGATTAGTGGATCGTCCGATTTTGAAAACGCGTTTCTGTCGCCACGCCCACACGGACGGACTGACGTAATGGATAGTTTTGATCCCCTGCTTTTTCAGGTTCCCTTCAAGGGTAATATTGAAATCAGGCGCATCAATGCCGACAAATACATCGGGCTTAAGGTCGGTAAAGCGGCGGGTAAGGTCGGCGCGAATATGCAGCAGGCGACGCAAGCGCCCCAACACCTCGACGATGCCCATCACAGCCAGCTCTTCCATTTCATACCAGGCTTCACAGCCTTCGGCCTGCATCAGCGGCCCAGCCACGCCCACAAAGCGGGCATTGGGTACACGGGCTTTAAGCGCGCGGATAAGACCTGCACCAAGAATATCGCCGGAGGTTTCTCCGGCGACCAGGGCGATGGTAAGCGGACGACTGTCGACCATTAACGAATCAGACCACGGGTTGAACGTTCAAAGAATTCCATGAACGTTTTCACTTCAGGGTGCTTATTCGCCAGCTCGGCAATTTCCGGCTTAGCCTCTTCCAGCGTTTTACCGCTACGGTACAGCAGTTTGTACGCGTTGCGGATGGCAGTAATCGCTTCGCGACTAAAACCACGACGCTTGAGACCTTCGATGTTCACGCCAAACGGCGTGGCATGGTTGCCCTGCGCAATCACAAACGGTGGGACGTCCTGCGCCACACCGGAGCATCCGCCGACCATCACGTGTGCACCAATGATGCAGAACTGATGGACTGCGGTCATGCCGCCAATAATGGCGAAATCATCAACCGATACGTGTCCCGCCAGCGTTGCGTTGTTGGCGAGAATACAGCGGCTACCCACGGTACAGTCGTGCGCAATATGCGCATTAACCATAAACAGGTTGTCGCTGCCCACCTTCGTCAATCCACCGCCTTGCGTTGTACCACGATGAATGGTGACGCTTTCGCGAATGCGGTTACGATCGCCGATTTCCACGCGGGTCGGTTCGCCAGCATACTTAAGATCCTGGTTAACTTCGCCGATGGAGGCGAACTGATAGATCTCATTGTTGCAGCCAATGGTGGTATGACCATTCACGACAACGTGAGATTTCAGTACTGTACCCTCACCAATTTCGACATGGGGTCCAACAATACAAAACGGGCCAATGTGGACGTTGGCACCAATGATGGCACCCGTTTCCACAATGGCGGTAGGATGAATAAAGGCGGATTTATCAATCACGTATCAGGCCTCCCGGCTACGCGCACACATCATTGTCGCTTCGCAAACAACTTTGCCGTCAACCATAGCTACGCCTTTGAAGCGAGTCAGGCCGCGACGCGTTTTTTCAAAAGTGACTTCCATGATCATTTGATCACCAGGCACGACCGGACGCTTGAAGCGCGCTTCATCGATACCCGCGAAGTAATAGAGTTCACCCGGTTCCAGTTTACCTACGCTTTTAAACGCCAGAATACCGGTAGCCTGTGCCATCGCTTCCAGGATCAATACACCCGGGAAGATAGGCTTACCAGGGAAGTGCCCCTGGAAGAACGGCTCGTTAACGGAGACATTTTTCACTGCGCGCAGAAAACGACCTTCTTCAAAATCCAGCACACGGTCTACCAGTAAAAACGGATAGCGGTGCGGCAGAAGTTCTAAAATCTCTTCAATATGCAGAGTATGAGTGTCAGTAGTCAAAATACTCTTCCTGTCAAATGTACTAAGTAGCAATAATAACACGGCCTGCCGGTTTATAAACAAAGCCGACAGGCCGGGAAATTTAGCGTTAAACGGATGAACGCTTAGTCTTGTTGATCGATTTTGCGCTCAATCGCTTTGAGTCGCTTGCTCATATCATCAATATTCATCACCAGTGCAGCTGTTTTACGCCAGACCTTGTTCGGTTGCAGCGGAATACCTGAGGAATAAACGCCAGGCTCAGTGATTGGACGCATCACCATACCCATCCCCGTCACCGTGACTTTGTCGCATATTTCCATATGGCCATTGATCACGCTGGCACCGCCAATCATGCAGTAACGGCCAATTTTCAGGCTGCCTGCCATGATAACACCACCCGCAACTGCGGTATTGTCGCCAATCACAACGTTATGTGCAATCTGGCACTGGTTGTCTATGATAACACCGTTACCAATAATGGTGTCGTCAAGCGCACCGCGGTCGATAGTTGTACAAGCGCCGATCTCCACACGATCGCCGATAATCACGCGACCCAGCTGAGGGATCTTAACCCAGTTACCCCGATCGTTGGCGTAACCAAATCCGTCAGAACCAATCACCGTGCTGGACTGTACGAGACAATTCTCGCCAATCTCAACCTCATGGTAGACAGAGACATTGGCCCACAGACGAGTCCCTGCGCCAATTTTCGTATTTTTTCCAACAAAGCAGCCAGGGCCAATCACCACGTTATCAGCCAAAACAACGCCGGATTCGATAACGGCGTTTGTGCCGACTGATACGTTGTTACCCAGCTGAGCCGTCGGATCAATCGCAGCACTGGCTGCAATGTTCTGTGCCGGCTGCGGCGTGGTATCAAGAATTTGGGCCATGCGTGCATAGGTCAGGTAGGGATTTTTCACTACCAGTGCAGCGCTAGTGGCAAACGGAAGATCGTCCTGCGTCAGCACAACGGCAGACGCCTGGCACTGGGCCAGGTGTTCACGGTACTTAGGGCTTACCATGAAGGTAATAGTGCCTGCTTTAGCAGATTGCATGGACGCAACAGCGGTGATGACGATATCGCCATCACCGTGTAATTCTGCATCCAACTGCTGAGCTAAATCAGCCAGTCGAATTGAAGGCATTACTTATTTAACCTGTTTCAGAACATCAGCGGTGATGTCTTTAACATCGCTGCTGTTGAATGCAACGGCGTTCGCATCAACAACCAGATCGATGCTCTGATCGGCTGCTACTGCTTTAACGGCAGACTGAATACGCGTCACCAGTTTGCCACGCTCTTCGTTAGAACGACGCTGACGATCCTGCTCGAAAGCCTGTGCTTTCTGAGAGAAGGTCTGGCGCTGAGACATGACGTCTTTTTCCAGTTTGCTGCGCTCGCTCGCTTTCATGGTAGAACCATCACGCTGAAGACGCTGCATCTTGGACTGAAGATCACCTTCCATACGTTGCAGTTCGCTCGCACGGCCTTTGAATTCGTTTTCCAGCGTTGCAGAAACACCGGTTTTCTGTGCAACCTGCTGGAACAAATTACCCATGTTGACGATTGCAATTTTATCCGCTGCCTGAGCAGAAGTTGCCATCGCTAAACCGAGACCTGCAGCTAATAACCACTTTTTCACAATTAACTCCTTACCATCCCATTGGCACCCGAGGGGTACCGTTCTTTGCGTGGCAAGGCGACCGTGTTACCGATCGCCGGTTGTCAGCGCTACACTGCCAACGCATTCCATTGCAGCGGATTATTACCAGGTTTTACCAATGTTAAACTGGAACTGCTCCGCTTTGTCTCCATCGTATTTCTTAAACGGCTGGGCGTAAGAGAAGACCAACGGCCCCAGCGGTGACATCCATTGTAATGCGATACCTGCGGACATGCGAATGTTGCTCGGATCGCTGTAGTCCGGAACCCCCGCCGCACGCATCTGGGCGGTGTTCTCCCAGTTGGTGTCCCACACCGTACCTGCATCCATAAAGAAGGAGGTACGCACGGAGTTCGCATACTTATCACTGATAAACGGCGTAGGCGTGATGAACTCGAGGCTCGCCACGGCCATAGCGTTACCACCTACTGCGTCATCAGAGCTACATACTTGCTTAGGATCACGGCTTGCGCAGTTATCTTCGTCATTACCGCCGTAATAAACCGCTTTCGGACCAATGTTATTGGACTGGAAGCCACGCACGGTGCTTGAACCACCGGCGTAGAAGTTTTCATAGAACGGCAGTTCTTTGCTTCCAATACCGTCACCATAACCCCAACGGGTACGACCCAGAACAACCCACTTGTGATCTTCATCAATTGGGAAGTAGGACGCCGTATCCAGCGTGACCTTGTAGAACTCGTTATCCGAGCCCGGGATAGTCACTTTACCGTTCAGGTTGACGCGTGAACCTTCCGTCGGGAAGTAGCCACGGTCAAGACGGTTGTAGGTCCAACCGTAGTTGAAGGTGAAGTCATCCGCGGCGAAACCGTTGTCATCGCTGGACGTACTCGCCGACTGACCGATGGAGTCCAGGTAACGCCACATCGCCACCTGCGGTTGCATGTTGGACAGGTCGTTATGCACGTACCCTAAACCTGCGCGCAAGGTGTTGTATTCGTTAACCGGGAAGCCAAGCGTACCATCCAGACCGTAACTCTTGTTGGTATACGAGGAGAGGTCCGCATCGTCCGCTTTAAAGTCGTTATAGAAGATACGACCGCCCAGGCTTACACCGTCAACGGTGAAGTATGGGTTGGTAACGGAGAACTCAGAGTAGGTCTGGTAGTCGTTTTTCGTCCCGTTGATACCGACAGAGTAGCCCGTACCCAGCCAGTTATCCTGCTGAACACCGACCTGGAAGCTCACGCCACTTTCAGTACCGTAACCAATACCGAAGTTGAAGCTACCGGTATTACGTTCTTTAACTTTATAAACAACATCAACCTGATCCGGACGACCTGGTACACGCTGAGTATCGGTATCGACCGTTTCAAAGTAGCCCAGACGGTTCAGACGCTCTTTACCCTGATCTACCAGATCGCTTCCCAGCCATGCCCCTTCCATCTGGCGCATTTCACGGCGCAGAACGGAGTCTTTAGAGGTATCGTTACCTTCGAAGCGGATCTTACGCACGTAGAAGCGGTTGCCCGCATCAACGTTAACGTGCAGCTTAACGGTTTTATCCGTGTCGTTAATTTCCGGCTGCGTTTGCACACGCGGATACGCATAACCATAACGGCCGAGCAGCTTCTTAATGCTGTCTTCCATTTTGGTGACTTTAGATCCGCTGTACAGATCGCCCGGCTGAATTTTGGTCAGAGATTCAATTTCAGCTGAATGTCCTGCCAGGTTGCCGCTGACTTCAACACCCGAAAGCGTGTACTTATCGCCTTCTGTGATGTTAACGGTAATGTAGATACCTTTCTTGTCCGGAGTCAGACTCACCTGAGTTGAATCGATGTTGAAACGGGCGTAACCGCGATCCAGATAGTAGCTGCGCAGGGTTTCAAGGTCACCCGCCAGTTTCTGTTTCTGGTATTTACGATCGCCTACCACGTTCCACCACGGCACTTCGTCACGCAGCTGGAAGTTGGAGATCAGTTCGTCGGTGCTGAACGCGTGGTTACCCACGATGTTGATCTGCTGGATCTTCGCAGAAACACCTTCCTGGAAGACCAGTTTCAGGTCAACACGGTTACGTGGCAGCGGTGTAACAACCGCTTTAACGCTCGCGCTGTATTTACCGACGCTGTAGTAGAAATCTTCCAGACCTTTTTCAATGTCTGCAAGGGTTGTGCGGTCCAGAGATTCCCCCACACGAACACCCGATGCCTCAAGGTTCTGCTTGAGCATGTCGTCTTTCACCGATTTGTTACCGGAGAAAGTGATGCTGGCAATCGTTGGACGTTCTTTTACCTGAACCACCAGCGTATCACCATCGCGCAGGACGCGGACATCCTCAAAGTTGCCAGTGGCAAACAGAGCACGGATGGTGTTACTGATATCTTCATCATTAACCGTATCGCCGGGGCGCACAGGCATACTGAGGAGGGCCGCACCAACGGCGACACGCTGAAGGCCTTCGAAATGAATATCTTTCACTACGAACCCGTCAGCACCGTATACGGTCGCGCTGCTAAACAGCAGCGACGCTATGAGCAACTTTTTCATCGCCATCGTTATTATGCGTTCTTCCTAACTAACTCTCTTACAACCGAGAGAAATCATTGAAAAGTGCAAGCCCCATTAACAGCACCAGCAAAATCGAGCCAATGCGATAACTAAAGTCTTGAACTCGCTCGGATACCGGTCCGCCTTTTAGCTTTTCAATCGCTAAAAACAGCAGATGGCCCCCATCTAATACGGGAAGCGGGAACAGGTTGATTATCCCCAGGTTCACGCTAATCAGCGCAAGGAACATGAGATAGTAAATCACCCCGAACTCCGCTGACATCCCAGCCCCCTGAGCAATCGAAATTGGCCCACTGAGGTTGTTCAGTTTCACATCACCGGTTATCAATTTCCCCAACATGTTGACCGTAAGCTTCATCAGCTGCCATGTTTTATCCGTGGCCTCAACGATGGCGCTAAACGGCCCATACTGGCGTATTGTCTTGTACTCATCTGGCAGTGGGATCACTTTCGGCACAACGCCTGCAAACCCTTCCGCCTTACCGCCGCCCGATTTGGTATCCGGGGTGAGAGTCAGTGAGAGCGAACTCCCCTGCCTTTCCACTTCCAGCGCGAGCGGCTTGCCTGGATTATCGCGCACCAGAGTAACAAAGGTCATCCATTGTGTTAATGGCTGACCATCGACTTTAACGATCCTGTCACCCGCTTGTAAACCTGCTTTACTCGCTGCCGATTTGGCCTGTACTTCGGCTAATACCGGCTCGATCTGCGCGCCGCGCGGTCGAATCCCGAGTGCGGCGACAGGGTCCTCTTTGTCTGGCTCAAAGCGCCAGTGGCGTAAATCCAGCACTTTTTCCTGCCGCTGGTCGGAACCAAATGGCGATACGCTGACGGTTGTCTGCTCATCACCGATTTTGGCAACCAGTTGTAACCTCACGGCATCCCAATCAGGGGTTTCGATACCATCAATCGCTTTAAGTTCCATTCCCGGTGTAATTTGCGCCGTTGCCGCAATAGAACCCGTGGTGATTTCGCCCACGACCGGGCGTACGCCAGGCACGCCGATGATAAACACCAGCCAGTAGGCGAAGATAGCGAAGATGAAATTGGCTACCGGGCCGGCAGCGATGATGGCAGCACGTTGTCCAACAGTTTTATTGTTAAACGCGCGATGGCGAAGTTCCGGGGCGACAGGCTCAACGCGTTCGTCGAGCATTTTGACATAGCCGCCCAGGGGAATCAGAGCAATGACAAACTCGGTGCCATGCTTATCGGTGCGCTTCCAGAGCGATTTGCCAAAGCCAATCGAGAATCGCTCCACCCGCACACCACAGCGCCGGGCAACCCAGAAATGGCCAAATTCATGCACGGTAATCAGTACACCCAGTGCAACAATGAACGCCGCCAGATTCCAGAGAATGCTCAGCATAAAACCTTCCGTTATATCGTCCCAAACACCAGTAAAAGCAGGCAAGCAAATACGGGAACAGCCGCGGTAAGGCTGTCAATGCGATCCAGTATTCCGCCATGTCCTGGAATCAGGTGACCACTGTCCTTAATCCCTGCTTCACGCTTAAACATACTCTCGGTTAAATCACCCAGCACCGATGCCAGCGCCGCGAAAATCGAACATACCAGCAGCGTGGAGGGGGCAACCTCAAGATTCGCCCAGACGCCATAGCCCCAGGAGATAATCGCTGCCGTAAACAGGCCGCCGATGAAGCCTTGCCAGGTTTTGCCCGGAGAAACCTTTGGCGCCAGTTTATGTTTGCCGAACAGTTTACCAAACATATAGGCCCCGGAGTCAGCCCCCCAGACGAGAATCATCACATAAAGCAGCCATATCGCGCCGCTGTAGTGGTTTTCGTCATAGTGCCAGGCGCGCAACGCAACCATCCCCCAGAAAAACGGAACAATCGTGAGCAGACCAAAAATAAGGCGCAACACTTTAGAGTTACGCCAGATCGCCGCAGAGCCCGGATAGAAAAGCACTAAAACAAGCGCAGCAATCCACCAGGCCAGCGATATCCATAAGGATCCGGCAACCAGCGGCTGGTGAACATCATGATGATATTCAGGCAAGGTATACAGCATCAGGGCCAGTAAAAAACCACAGAGTACCGCCAGCCATACCCGCTGAGTGCGCGAGGTAAAGCCGCTAAGCTGCCCCCATTCCCACGCGGCGAGCATACACACCACCAGCGTAACAATAGCGAATCCCACCGGAGGCAGTAAAAACAGCGCTGCGATGACGACGGGTATTAATACAAAAGCGGAAATCAGGCGATACTTCAGCAAAAGCTACCCCCATCAGGCGTTATCGCCACCAGGCTCGGTGCCGCCGAAACGACGCTCTCGATTGGCAAAGGCATGCAGCGCACCTTCAAAGTCTTGTTCATCAAAATCTGGCCAAAGAACATCCGTAAAGTAAAGTTCGGCGTAGGCAATTTGCCACAGCAAAAAGTTACTTATGCGATGTTCCCCCCCTGTCCTTATAACCAAATCCACGGGTGCCAGTTCATTCATGCAGATTTGCTGACTCAGCGCCTCTTCATCAATCTGGTCGGGTCTTAACAGCCCTTCCTGAACCTGCTCAGCCAAATGCCGAACCCCCTGGATAATATCCCAGCGTCCGCCGTAATTCGCCGCGATATTGAGCGTCAGGCCGGTATTATTTTCCGTCAGCGCTTCTGCTTTGCGAATCCGTTCCTGCAAACGTGAGTTAAAACGACTGGTTTCGCCAATAATACGCAAGCGGACGTTGTGGCGGTGCAGGCTTTTTACTTCACTATCGAGCGCCCACACGAACAGTTCCATCAACGCAGTCACTTCCTGCGCAGGTCGATTCCAGTTCTCACTGCTAAAAGCATAGAGCGTTAACGCATCAATGCCGTTATTGGCGGCAAAAGAGACGGCGCGGCGAACAGATTTCGCCCCAGCTTTATGCCCAAAGGCTCGTATCTTCCCTTGTCTTTTCGCCCAGCGGCCATTGCCATCCATGATGATTGCAACATGGCGACAGCCATGTGCTGGCAAGTTTTCGCTTATTGGTTGATTCGCAGACAACATAACGCGTTTTTAGTCCCTGAAAGGATTTAACGGTACACAGGAATACTGAAGCCTATACATAAAAAAGCCGTGTCAAACCACGGCTTACCTGACCACTTAAAGCCAAATACCTGCGATCAGGTGGCGCAGACTATATCACTGAAGCCCAACGCTAACAAATAGCACGACGACTAGTGCTTGCTTTATCACCAGCTTGCGAGACGTGTCACCTGTTTACGCGCAACAATGCGTGCCTGTTCATCCACGGCCAGCACCTCTTCGACGCTCTGCGGCTCACGCAAATCCATCATCTCCAGCACGGATAAATTCAACGCGGCGATGTCAGTAAAGCGGATCTGCTGATTCAGGAATGCTTCAACGGTCACTTCATTGGCTGCATTAAGCGCCGTTGTCGCCGCCTGCCCCTGATCGAAGGCCGTCATCGCCAGTTTCAGACAGGGATAACGGTCATAATCAGGCTCGCTAAACGTCAGTGAACTCAGCTTACAAAAATCGAGAGGCTTAACGCCCGATTTTACGCGGTTTGGCCACGCCATCGTATGAGCAATAGGCGTACGCATATCCGGTTCGCCCAGCTGGGCCAGCACGCTGCCGTCCTGATAGCGCACCATCGAGTGAATCACCGACTGCGGGTGGATCAGCACTTCCATCTGTTTCGCCGACGCATTGAACAGCCAGCGAGCTTCAATGTATTCCAGACCTTTGTTCATCATGGTGGCCGAATCGACGGAGATCTTACGCCCCATTGACCAGTTCGGATGACGACACGCCTGATCCGGCGTCATTGCGCTCAATTCAGACAGTGGCGTTTCACGGAACGGGCCACCAGACCCGGTAAGCAGAATCGACACAACGCCATTCTGCTCCAGGTCAGCGTACCCCAGGTTTTGTTGAAAAGGTTGAGGCAAACTCTGAAAAATCGCGTTGTGTTCGCTATCGACCGGCAAAAGACGCGCCCCACGCTGTTTTACCGCCTCCATAAAGAGGCGTCCGCAGGTGACCAGCGACTCTTTGTTCGCAAGCA
This sequence comes from Enterobacter cloacae complex sp. P18RS, assembly GCF_014982105.1. Taxonomy (NCBI): domain Bacteria; kingdom Pseudomonadati; phylum Pseudomonadota; class Gammaproteobacteria; order Enterobacterales; family Enterobacteriaceae; genus Enterobacter; species Enterobacter cloacae complex sp. P18RS. The sequence continues at coordinate 28,567 of NZ_JADCKV010000025.1, forward strand.
GGACATCTTTACCCGCATCAATAGCGGCAAGCGTCGGCAGAAGACCCGCCGCCCCGACGATTGCCGCCATGACCTGATCAACTTCATCAAGCGCGGCCATATCGCACGCCGCCTGTTGCCCGCTGAGTACCTCGGTACGGCAGCCCTTCTCCTGCAACAGCGCTTTCACCTGGCGGGCGCTCTCTTCGTCATCCATCACCGCAAAACGGGGGGTAAACTCCAGGCACTGTTCGACCATTCGCTGCACGTTTTTTCCAGCCACAAGCGCGGCCACGGTGTAGCTGTCAGGATTATGACGTACAACGTCGAGAGTGCTGCAACCGATAGAGCCGGTCGAGCCGAGGAGAGTGAGATGCTTCATGAGATGCCCAAAAGTTAGACCAGATAAAAGCAAAACGCCGCCAGCAAGACTCAATGTCCTTCTGAACGGCGTTTATCAGTGTACAGCGAAAATCAGAACTGCATCAGTTCCGCTTCTTTTTCTGCCAGCGCCGCATCAATTTTCTTGATGGCCGCGTCGGTCATTTTCTGAATGTCGTCCTGAGAACGACGATCGTCGTCTTCGCTGATCTCTTTTTCTTTCAGCAGGGCTTTCACTTTATCGTTCGCATCGCGACGCACGTTACGTACGGAAACACGACCCTGCTCAGCTTCACCACGAACTACTTTGATCAGGTCTTTACGACGCTCTTCCGTCAGCGGAGGCAGTGGAACGCGAATATCCGCGCCGGCTGAGCTTGGGTTCAGACCCAGGTCGGATGCCATGATCGCTTTTTCAACGGCCGGGCTCATTGAGCGGTCGAACACGTTGATTTTCAGGGTACGGGTATCTTCTACCGTCACGCTCGCCAGCTGACGCAGAGGCGTTGGCGTACCGTAATATTCTACGATGATGCCATCCAGCAGGCTTGGGGAAGCACGGCCAGTACGGATTTTGCTGATTTGGTTTTTGAACGCTTCTACGCATTTTTCCATGCGTACTTCAGCATCTTTTCTGATGTCGTTAATCACGTTACGGATCCTTGAAAACTTGTCTCAGGCAGACTATCCGCCAGCACAGCGCTACAGGTGTGCTAAGTATAGTCGCGTTTAATTCATGACAACGCCAAAGGCGCGCCCGGGTAAGATACCACGTCGAAATAAAGCGGAATCTTACCTGTATTTATCGCCGACGGAAATTATTCCGTGATCAAAGTGCCTTCTTTTTCGCCCATAACAACGCGACGCAGCGCGCCAGGCTTGTTCATGTTGAAGACACGGATCGGTAGTTTGTGGTCACGAGCCAGCGTAAAGGCGGCAAGATCCATCACTTTCAGCTCTTTTTCCAGCACTTCGCTGTAGGTCAGCTGATCGTACATGGTCGCTGAAGGATCTTTTGCCGGGTCGGCAGTAAACACGCCATCTACTTTGGTCGCTTTCAGCACCACATCGGCTTCGATTTCGATACCGCGCAGGCAGGCTGCGGAATCGGTGGTAAAGAACGGGTTACCCGTACCGGCGGAGAGGATCACCACGCGGTTGTTGCGCAGCAGGCTGATGGCCTCTGCCCAGCTGTAGTTATCGCATACGCCATTCAAAGGAATAGCGGACATCAGGCGAGCGTTCACATAGGCGCGATGAAGCGCATCACGCATCGCCAGGCCATTCATCACGGTTGCCAGCATACCCATGTGGTCGCCCACTACGCGGTTCATCCCCGCTTTCGCCAGACCAGCACCACGGAAAAGGTTGCCACCGCCAATGACCACGCCAACCTGAATACCCAGTTCGACCAGTTCTTTGATTTCCTGTGCCATGCGATCAAGGATGCTTGCGTCAATACCGAAGCCTTCCGATCCTTGCAGCGCTTCGCCACTCAGCTTAAGCAGAATGCGTTTGTACACGGGTTTTGCATTGGTAGCCATGTTTCTTTCCTGAGACTGTCAACGATTAAGATGGGGTTAATTCTGGCGACATGATATGTCGCAAATCAGCACAGCGATACTGGAGCCTGTCTGATTTCGTGAGACGGGTGACAAAAAGAAGCCGCCCTCAGGCGGCTCCTTTTCAATCATTAAGACTGCTTGGACATTGCAGCAACTTCTGCTGCGAAGTCAGTCTCAACTTTCTCGATGCCTTCGCCCACTTCGAAGCGGATGAAGCCAGTTACATCAGCGTTGTGCTCTTTCAGCAGCTGAGCAACAGACTTGCTTGGATCCATCACGAAAGGCTGGCCAGTCAGAGAAACTTCGCCGGTGAATTTCTTCATGCGGCCTTCAACCATTTTCTCTGCGATTTCTTTTGGCTTACCAGACTGCATCGCGATGTCCAGCTGAACCTGGTACTCTTTCTCTACCACTTCAGCAGACACGTCTTCTGGCTTAACGAATTCTGGTTTGCTTGCAGCGATGTGCATTGCCAGCTGTTTAACCAGCTCTTCGTCAGCGCCTTTAGCCGCAACCAGAACACCGATACGCGCGCCGTGCTGGTAAGAGCCCAGAACATCGCCTTCCAGGGAAGAAACGCGACGGATGTTGATGTTCTCACCGATTTTAGCAACCAGCGCTACACGCTCTTCTTCGAACTGTGCTTTCAGAACTTCAACGTCAGTGATTTTGCCTGCAACCGCTGCGTCCAGAACTTTGTTAGCAAATGCCTGGAAACCAGCATCTTTAGCAACGAAGTCAGTCTGGCAGTTAACTTCCAGAATGATGCCGTAGTTGCCGTCGATTTTGGTGATGATCACGCCGTCAGCAGCAACGTTGCCTGCTTTCTTAGCTGCTTTGATCGCACCGGATTTACGCATGTTTTCGATTGCCAGCTCGATGTCGCCGTTCGCTTCGGTCAGCGCTTTTTTGCAATCCATCATGCCTGCGCCAGTACGCTCACGCAGCTCTTTTACCAGGGATGCGGTAATTTCAGCCATTCTTAAATCCTCGGGAGATGTGAACTGCCCGGCCGGGAGCCAAACAGTATAAATTGAAAAAAGGGGCCGATAATGGGCCCCTATTCATACACGGTACTAATAAGGGGTAAAACCTTATTATTCAGCTTCTACGAAGCTTTCTTCCGCCTGAGAAGCCAGATCCTGGGAACGGCCTTCACGAACGGTAGCAGCTACAGCGCTCAGGTACAGGCTAACAGCACGGATTGCGTCGTCGTTACCCGGGATAACGAAGTCAACACCGTCCGGATCGGAGTTGGTATCAACGATAGCGAATACCGGGATACCCAGGTTGTTAGCTTCTTTGATTGCGATGTGCTCGTGGTCTGCATCGATTACGAACAGCGCGTCTGGCAGGCCGCCCATATCTTTGATACCGCCCAGGCTGTTTTCCAGCTTGTCCAGTTCACGAGTGCGCATCAGCGCTTCTTTCTTAGTCAGCTTATCGAAAGTACCGTCCTGAGACTGGGTTTCCAGATCTTTCAGGCGCTTGATGGACTGACGAACAGTTTTCCAGTTGGTCAGCATGCCGCCCAACCAGCGATGGTTCACGAAGAACTGGTCGCAGCTGTTAGCAGCATCTTTCACAGCTTCGCTTGCAGCGCGCTTAGTACCAACGAACAGAATCTTACCTTTACGGGAAGAGATCTTGTTCAGCTCAGCCAGGGCTTCGTTGAACATTGGTACAGTCTTCTCAAGGTTGATGATGTGAACTTTGTTACGTGCGCCGAAGATGAAAGGCTTCATTTTCGGGTTCCAGTAACGGGTCTGGTGACCGAAGTGAACACCAGCCTTGAGCATGTCGCGCATGGAAACAGTTGCCATGTTTAAAACCTCTATATTGAAAGTTGGGGTTATGCCTCCACGTATCCCATATTACCGACCCCGAAGGGCACCCCGGAATATGTGCCGATACGTGTGTGTTGTTACACAAAGTGAGATTTGTCGCTCCCGTCCAGCCTGTGTATCTGAGATGGATCGGAAGTCCGGCGCGCTTTATATCACAAAACACGGCCAGAAACCAATAATTGTTGGCGGAGTGTGCTGTTAATGATTCTCAATTTGGCACGGGGTGCGCCTGACTGATACCATTGACAACACTTACACTAGTATTGTCGAAAAAATCGACACCGATGGACAGATTACATGGCTATCTCTATTAAGACACCTGAAGAAATTGAAAAGATGCGCGTCGCCGGTCGTCTGGCCGCGGACGTGCTGGAAATGATCGAGCCGTTTGTGAAACCGGGCGTCAGCACTGGCGAACTGGATCGCATCTGTAACGACTATATCGTCAACGAGCAGCACGCGGTCTCCGCCTGCCTTGGCTATCACGGTTTCCCGAAATCCGTCTGCATCTCTATTAATGAAGTGGTTTGCCACGGCATTCCGGACAACGAAAAACTGCTGAAAGATGGCGACATCGTCAACATCGACGTGACCGTGATTAAAGACGAGTACCACGGCGACACTTCTAAGATGTTCATCGTTGGCAAGCCAACGATTCTGGGCGAGCGTCTGTGCAAAGTGACGCAAGAGAGCCTCTACCTGGCGCTGAAAATGGTGAAGCCGGGCATCCGCCTGCGCACCATCGGTGCCGCAATCCAGAAATTTGTGGAAGCGGAAGGTTTCTCCGTGGTGCGCGAATATTGCGGTCACGGTATTGGTCGTGTGTTCCATGAAGAACCGCAGGTTCTGCACTACGATGCAGACGACGGTGGCGTAGTGCTGCAAAAGGGCATGACCTTCACTATCGAACCAATGGTCAACGCGGGTGATTACCGCATCCGTACCATGAAAGATGGCTGGACGGTAAAAACCAAAGACAGAAGCTTGTCTGCCCAGTACGAGCATACTATTGTGGTTACAGACAACGGCTGCGAAATTATGACGTTGCGCAAGGATGACACCATCCCGGCGATACTGACGAACATTGAGTGATAAGAAGCCGGCGAATGCCGGCTTTTTTAATGGCGATAGCTTTTTCTTATGGGTGGCGCACGATGAGTAATCTCTTACCCGAACAGTATGCTAACACAGCACTTCCCACCCTCCCCGACCAGCCTGATAACCCGGGCGTCTGGCCACCGCATGAGCTGACCTGCGCGCATATCAAAGCCCACATGGAAGTTTTCCATCGCTGGCTGGGTAGCGCATTTGACGCAGGCGTTTCGGCCGAGCAGCTCATTGAAGCGCGCACCGAATTTATCGACCAGCTCCTGCAACGTCTGTGGATCGACTACGGTTTCGGCCAGGTGAGCGACGTCGCGCTGGTTGCGGTCGGCGGCTATGGCCGGGGTGAACTGCATCCGCTCTCTGATATCGACCTGCTGATCTTAAGCCGTAAAAAACTGCCGGACGATCGGGCGCAGAAAATCGGTGAACTGTTGACCCTGCTCTGGGACGTAAAGCTGGAAGTGGGCCACAGCGTACGCACGCTGGAAGAGTGTCTGCTGGAAGGGTTATCTGACCTGACCGTCGCCACCAACCTGATTGAAACCCGCCTGCTGATTGGCGACGTTGCGCTGTTCCTCGAACTGCAAAAGCACATCTTTAGCGACGGCTTCTGGCCTTCGGAAAAATTCTTCGCCGCGAAAGTCGAAGAACAAAACCAGCGCCACCAGCGTTATCACGGTACCAGCTATAATCTCGAACCGGATATTAAAAGCAGCCCCGGTGGCCTGCGCGATATCCACACGCTGCAATGGGTCGCCCGTCGACATTTTGGAGCAACATCACTGGACGAAATGGTCGGGTTTGGTTTTCTGACCGAAGCCGAACGTAACGAACTCAATGAGTGTCTGCATCTGCTGTGGCGCATCCGTTTTGCCCTGCACCTGGAAGTCACCCGCTACGATAACCGCCTGCTGTTTGACCGACAGCTCAGCGTGGCGCAGCGCCTGAATTACCAGGGCGAGGGCAACGAGCCGGTCGAGCAAATGATGAAGGATTTCTTCCGCGTCACCCGCCGCGTCTCTGAGCTAAACCAGATGCTGTTACAGCTGTTCGATGAGGCGATCCTCGCGCTGACGGCAGACGAAAAACCGCGTCCGATTGATGACGAATTTCAGCTGCGCGGCACGCTTATCGATCTGCGCGACGAAACGCTGTTCATCCGCGAACCGGAAGCGATCCTGCGAATGTTCTACACCATGGTGCGCAACAGCACGATCACCGGGATCTACTCCACCACCCTGCGTCATCTGCGCCATGCACGACGCCATCTGAAGCAGCCGCTGTGTTACATCCCGGAGGCGCGCTCGCTGTTCCTGAGCATGCTTCGTCATCCGGGCGCCGTCAGCCGCGGTCTGCTGCCGATGCACCGTCACAGCGTATTGTGGGCCTATATGCCCCAGTGGTCGCATATTGTCGGGCAGATGCAGTTCGACCTGTTTCACGCCTATACGGTAGATGAGCACACAATCCGCGTCATGCTGAAGCTGGAAAGCTTCGCTAAAGAAGAGACGCGATCCCGCCATCCGCTGTGCGTTGATCTGTGGCCACGTCTGGCGCACCCGGAGCTGATCCTGATCGCCGCCCTGTTCCATGATATCGCCAAAGGTCGCGGCGGCGACCACTCCGTACTCGGTGCGCAGGACGTGCTGAAATTTGCCGAGCTGCACGGCCTGAACTCGCGTGAAACGCAGCTTATCGCCTGGCTGGTTCGCCATCATCTGCTGATGTCAGTTACTGCTCAGCGTCGTGATATTCAGGATCCGGAAGTGATCAAGCAGTTCGCCGAGGAAGTGCAAACGGAGAACCGCCTGCGCTACCTGGTCTGCCTGACGGTAGCCGATATCTGCGCCACCAACGAAACCCTGTGGAACAGCTGGAAGCAGAGCCTGCTGCGCGAACTCTACTTCGCCACCGAAAAACAGCTGCGTCGCGGGATGCAGAACACCCCCGACATGCGCGAGCGTGTGCGCCACCATCAGTTGCAGGCGCTGGCTCTGCTGCGCATGGATAACATCAACGAAGAGGCGCTGCATCAGATTTGGGCGCGCTGTCGCGCCAACTACTTTGTGCGCCACAGCCCAAACCAGCTTGCCTGGCACGCCCGGCATCTGCTGAAGCACGACCTGACAAAACCGATGATTCTGCTCAGCCCGCAGGCCACGCGCGGCGGGACAGAGATCTTTATCTGGAGTCCGGACCGGCCTTATTTGTTTGCAGCGGTCTGTGCCGAGCTGGACAGGCGTAACCTGAGCGTGCACGACGCGCAGATTTTTACCACCCGCGACGGCATGGCGATGGACACCTTTATTGTGCTGGAGCCGGACGGCAGCCCGCTGTCGTCGGACAGGCATGAGGGGATACGCTTTGGCCTCGAGCAGGCGATTACGCAGCGCAGCTGGCAACCTCCGCAGCCGCGTCGTCAGGCGGCAAAACTGCGCCACTTTACCGTCGATACCGAGGTCAATTTCCTGCCGACCCATACCGACCGTAAATCGTTCCTTGAGCTGATTGCGCTCGACCAGCCAGGGCTGCTCGCCCGCGTCGGCCAGGTTTTTGCCGATCTGGGAATTTCGCTTCACGGCGCCCGAATTACAACCATTGGCGAACGAGTAGAAGATTTATTTATAATCGCGACGGCCGACCGGCGTGCCCTTAATAATGACCTGCAACTTGAAGTGCAACAACGGTTGACAGCAGCCCTCAATCCAAACGATAAAGGGTGACGTGTTTTTTAGTGAAATGGAAAGAGTAAACAATGCAGCAGTTACAGAACGTTATTGAGTCCGCTTTTGAGCGTCGCGCCGACATCACTCCGGCAAATGTGGATACCGTGACCCGTGAAGCGGTAAACCAGGTTATTTCCCTGCTGGATTCCGGCGCGCTGCGCGTGGCAGAAAAAATCGACGGTCAGTGGGTTACTCATCAATGGCTGAAGAAAGCTGTGCTGCTCTCTTTCCGCATCAACGATAACCAGGTTATCGACGGAGCAGAAAGCCGCTACTTCGATAAAGTGCCAATGAAATTTGCGGATTACGACGAAGCGCGCTTCCAGAAAGAGGGCTTCCGCGTAGTACCACCGGCGGCCGTTCGTCAGGGTGCCTTCATCGCACGCAACACCGTGCTGATGCCATCCTACGTGAACATCGGCGCCTACGTTGACGAAGGCACCATGGTGGACACCTGGGCTACCGTCGGCTCCTGCGCGCAGATCGGTAAAAACGTTCACCTGTCCGGCGGTGTGGGCATCGGTGGCGTTCTTGAGCCACTTCAGGCTAACCCAACCATCATCGAAGACAACTGCTTCATCGGCGCACGTTCCGAAGTGGTTGAAGGCGTGATCGTCGAAGAAGGTTCTGTGATCTCCATGGGCGTTTATATTGGCCAGAGCACCCGTATTTACGATCGCGAAACCGGTGAAATTCACTACGGCCGCGTTCCAGCCGGTTCCGTTGTGGTTTCCGGCAACCTGCCGTCTAAAGATGGCAAATACAGCCTGTATTGCGCGGTCATCGTGAAAAAAGTGGACGCGAAAACGCGCGGTAAAGTGGGCATCAATGAACTGCTGCGCACCATCGATTAATCGGGTATAACAAAAAGCGGGGGCAACCCCGCTTTTTTTATATCCGAAGGTGGCGAAAATAGATTTTTTCGTTAATTATTCATAGGTTATGTTGAGATCAAGGGTACCGCTATGTACGATAATCTGAAAAGTCTGGGCATTACCAATCCTGATGAAATTGATCGTTATAGTCTCCGCCAGGAAGCCAATAACGATATTTTGAAAATCTATTTTCACAAGGACAAAGGAGAGTTCTTCGCCAAAAGCGTGAAGTTTAAATACCCTCGCCAGCGTAAGACCGTTGTCGCTGACGGTATCGGTCAGGGATATAAAGAAGTACAGGAAATCAGCCCTAACCTGCGCTACGTGATCGACGAACTCGATCAAATCTGCCAGCGCGATCGCAGCGAAGTCGATCTGAAACGTAAGATCCTTGACGACCTGCGTCACCTGGAAAGCGTAGTCACCAATAAGATCAGCGAGATTGAAGCGGATCTTGAGAAATTGACGCGTAACAAATGAGCCGTTTTATTGCCCGGTGGCGCTTCGCTTACCGGGCCTACGAACGCATGTAGGCCGGGTAAGGCGAAGCCGCCACCCGGCAAACAGCATCATCTCTGTTCATCCAGCTGCAACGCCACATACAGCAGTAGCCGGTCGTCAAAATTCCCTAAATCCAGCCCCGTCAGTTCCGAGATCCGGTTAAGCCGATACTCCAGCGTATTACGGTGAATAAACAGCGCTTTTGACGTTGCCAGCGGCTGCACGTTATGCCGGAACCACGCCTGCAACGTGCGGCGCAGCAGCCCGTTGTTGTCCATCGCTTTCAGACGCACCAGCGGACGCGCCAGCTCGTTGGCCTGCCAGCCGCCGCGCAGGCTGTCGAGCAGGACCGGCAGCATCAGATCCTGATAGAAATAACTGCGGCTCTCCGGCATGCGCTGTTTACCCACCATCATGGTGGTGCGCGCCGTTCGCCATGAACGGGCAATACTTCCCGGCCCGGTAAAATAATTTCCCAGCGCGACGCGAAAACGGAGCTGTCCGTTCTCCTTCATGCGCTCGATGAGCAGCTCAACGCGGCGACGATGATCTTCCGCGTCCCAGCGACCAAACTGATTAAGCGCAGGCTTGAGCACCACCATTTCCGTCAAAGAGACAATCGCCACCAGGTTGTTACGCTCCGGCGTCGCCAGCATGTTTTGCAGCTGCTGTAGCTCCACCATGGCGCTGTCCACACCAAGCTGGCCACTATCCACCTCAATAACGGCGACTACGCGCGGCTGATTCAGGTCGATACCCAGACGCTGCGCCCATTCGCTCAGGGCAGGCGTGTGCTCCTCAGCCTGAATCAAATTCATCACCAGCTCTTCACGCAGGCGGCTGTCCTGGGCAAGCAGATGCATCAGACGCGACTGCTCCAGCATCATCTCCGCCGTCATGCAGACCAGCTCGCCGTATTTACGCAGCGATTCAGGATCGCCGGTCAGACCGATAACGCCAACAATCTCTCCTTCCAGACGCAGCGGCAGGTTGATCCCCTGACGGACCCCGTGCAGATGTTTCGCCACGGCGTCATCGATGTCGACCACGCGCCCCTGAGAGAGCACCAGCAACGCCCCTTCGTGCAATTCCCCAATACGCTCACGATCGCCGCTGCCGATAATGCGCCCGCGGGCATCCATTACGTTGATATTGGTATCAATGATGCGCATGGTTCGCGCCACGATATCCTGCGCCATTTTGGTATCAAGATGCCAGCCAGCCATATAACCCTCCCGTGAGCAGAGCTCAAGCATAGGGAAGTTCAGCTAAGGCTGCATTGTGCAGATGCCCAAAGGCAGAGAGAGATGTATGGAGTTGTGGGAAAGGTCACAGAAAAGAGAAAGCCCCTGCGAACAGGGGCTTAAGAAGATTACTGCATCAGGAGATAAATAGAGGTATCACCACGCTGAATATTCAGTGCCAGCACGGACGGCTTGCTGTCGAGAATTTTGCGCAGCTCAGCGATGTTTTTCACCGGCTGCTGGTTAGCGCCCATGATCACATCACCTTTTTTCAGGCCGATACGGGCAGCAGGTGAGTTCGCTTTCACGTTGTTCACCACCACGCCTTTATCTGCCCCTTTGTTGCTCATCTCGGCACCTTCAATACCGCTGAAGATGGTGCTGGAATCGACCTGATTCTGACTGCTCTGTTGCAGTTCCAGGCTCACGTTAACCGGTTTACCTTCACGCAGCAGGCCGAGGGTCACTTTACTGCCGATTGGCATAGAACCCACTTCCGCACGCAGGGCGGCAAAGCTGCTGATCGGTTTACCGTTCAACGAGGTAATGACGTCACCCGCTTTAATGCCGGCTTTCGCCGCCGAGGAGTTCGGCATGACCTGGCTTACGAATGCGCCGCGCTGAGCGTCCACTTTCATCGCTTTCGCCAGCTCGGAGTTCAGCTCGGTACCCATGATACCCAGCTCACCGCGTTTCACCTGTCCATATTGCACCATCTGCGCAGTCAGGTTTTTCACCATGTTGCTCGGGATAGCAAAGCCGATACCGATGTTGCCACCGTCCGGTGCCAGGATAGCGGTGTTGATACCGATCAGCTCACCGTTCAGGTTAACCAGCGCACCGCCGGAGTTACCGCGGTTAATGGCCGCATCCGTCTGGATGAAGTTTTCATAGTTTTCCGCGTTCAGGCCGCTACGTCCCAGCGCAGAGACGATACCCGAGGTCACGGTTTCGCCCAGACCAAACGGGTTACCGATGGCGACGGTGTAGTCACCCACGCGCAGCGCGTCAGAGTCGGCAAGCTTAATCGCCGTCAGGTTCTTCGGATCCTGGATTTGAATCAGCGCGATATCAGAGCGCGGGTCTTTACCAACCACTTTGGCATCGAATTTACGGCCATCGCTCATCTGCACCTTAATGGTGTTAGCATTATCTACCACGTGGTTATTGGTCACCACGTAGCCTTTCGCTGCATCAATAATCACGCCCGAGCCGAGTGCCATGAATTTCTGCTGCTGGCCGCCGCCCATGCCGTCATCCCCTGCGCCGCCGCCCTGACAGAACGGGGAGCTCTGGAATGGCGAACCGTCCTGGCAGAATGGCGAATTATCGCCGAAGAACTGCTGGAAATTACGCGGCATACGCGGCGTATTGACGGTCGTGCTGCCCTCAACGTTAATACTCACCACCGATGGCATCACTTTTTCGAGCATCGGGGCCAGGCTTGGCAACTGCTGCGCAGTCGCTGCCGAGGAAGCTGTCTCGGCCGCCATCGCCAGAGGGGACAGCGCTAAACCTAAACTCAGAGCCAGTGCACTCATTGCTAATGTGGTTTTTTTCATGTTTCTCAATCTCGATTTACCAGATAACGCAAAATTGCTGTGTAACTCAGATTCGTTTTATACCGCTTAGTTCCGGGATTAAGTTTATGGAAAAAGTAAAAATTTATTGGTCGTCTTTACAAAACTCATGGCTTATTCAACGGCCATAAGCTTGCGGTATTCATCCCAGGCATACAAATCTGTCATCCCGCTGATATAGTCCTGGATAAGACGACAGCGATAATAATATTCCATAACTGGCCATTGGGAAGAATGGCGATCTATTTTACTGACGGCCTCAATGTATGCCAGCCGGTGGCGGGTTGAAAGCTTCTGATAGAGACGAGATTCAATCGGCAAGCGGCGAACACGTTCATTTTCGACCAGCTCGCAAAACTCATCGACCGTCAGCTGGAGCAGCGGACCATAAATTTCCAGCAACCCGCTGATAACCCGGTATCCTTGCAGCTCCAGCTGTTCGACATCCGGGTGGCTGAAAACATGGCGAACAGCCACGTTTTTATATAATTCAAGAAGCTGACTAAAACTGCTCTCATCTTCCAGCAGGGCGTGATTAAATTCCCCGCTAAATATCATCGGCAAATTATCAATGAAACGGGCGGCCGCATACGGCACCAGTTTATTCAGTGTGTTCACCCGCAAATACATAAAGAACTGATCTTCGGTACTGCGGCTCAGCGAATTTGAACGCGATTTATCCCAGGCATTCTCGACGACCTGCGCAAACAGAGAACCTTTTTCATGCTCTCCCCAGGCATCATGAAGATGCTGATACAGCTCCTCGACGCTGAATATTCTTTTTTCCACCGCGTCTTCCAGATCGGCCACGCAATAAGAAATGTCATCAGCCGCTTCCATAATCCATGTCAATGGAAAACGGCCATTAGGGGTAAGAGACAGTTCTTTACGCAACCGCGCGATGTATGCTTCTTCCGATAAGTAATAGCCCGGTTTTTTCATCAGGTAGCTATGCGTGGCGGGCGTTTCTCCGGTCCACCATGCGGGACGCGTGTATTTAAGAATACAGCCCACCTGGGCCCAGGTCAGATTCATCCGCATCAGGGAGTGCACCAGACGGATCCCCTGCGCGTTACCTTCGAAATGACACAGATCCTGGCGCACCTTACGGCGCAGATCGTTCAGGCTATCTTCGCCTTCACGCAGACATAAATCGCGTACCACACAGCGGTCATCGCTGAGCGGCTGGCTTATGGCGTCAGAGGGAAAAAGCCGCTGTTTAAACCAGTCATTGATGGCGGCCTCGCCGAAATGACCAAAGGGAGGATTGCCGATATCGTGCATCAGGCAGGCCATCTCAACGATGCTTTCGAACGGCCCGGTCAGTTCATCCAGTCCGTAGGTTTCCAGCAGACGTTGCTCTTTAAGGCGACTGAGGATCTCTTTCGCAATGTAGCGCCCCACCTGCTGCACTTCCATGGAGTGCGTTAACCGCGTACGCACCGCGGCGTTACGCTCCAGCGGGAACACCTGGGTTTTTTGCTGTAACCGACGGATGGCGGGCGAGTTGATGATGCGTCCGCGATCGCTTTCGAAAATGCGCAGGATCTCATGTTCGCTCTTATCGCCCTGTGGCGAACGGAAACGTCGGTGCCAGTTAATTTTGGTGCGAAAATCGATTGGTGCCATGTGCTCCCCCGCGTGAGAATGCGTTTCCCCTTAACCGCATGATAGACTATGCATCTTAACAAGGCACATCGCGAGTAAATCTATGAAAATCGGCATTATTGGTGCAATGGAAGAAGAAGTTACGCTGCTGCGTGACAAAATTGAGAACCGTCAGACCCTCTCCCTCGGTGGCTGTGAGATCTACACCGGCCAGTTGAACGGTGTTGACGTGGCTCTGCTGAAATCAGGCATCGGTAAAGTTGCAGCGGCACTGGGCGCGACCCTGCTGCTTGAGCGCTGCAAGCCTGACGTTATCATTAATACGGGTTCTGCGGGCGGCCTGGCGCCGACGCTGAAAGTGGGCGATATCGTGGTTTCCGACGAAGCGCGTTATCACGATGCAGATGTCACCGCATTCGGCTACGAATATGGTCAGCTTCCGGGCTGCCCGGCCGGGTTTAAAGCGGATGATAAGCTGATTGCCGCCGCTGAAAGCTGCATTAACGAGCTGAACCTCAATGCGGTGCGTGGCCTGATCGTCAGCGGCGATGCCTTTATCAACGGCTCTGTCGGTCTGGCGAAAATCCGTCATAACTTCCCGCAGGCTGTGGCCGTTGAGATGGAAGCCACGGCCATCGCGCACGTATGCCATAACTTCAGCGTGCCGTTCGTGGTCGTTCGCGCGATCTCTGACGTGGCGGACCAGCAGTCCCACATCAGCTTCGACGAATTCCTGGCCGTTGCGGCCAAACAGTCCACCGTGATGGTGGAAACTCTGGTGCAGAAACTGGCGCGTGGGTAAGGTGTCATTCAGGGCGCTGGTCGCCCTGCTTCTGCTCGCTCCGGCCTGGCTCATCGCCGCGCCGCGGGTGATCACTCTCTCCCCTGCCAATACGGAACTGGCGTTTGCCGCCGGGATCACGCCCGTTGCGGTGAGCAGCTTTTCCGATTATCCACCGCAGGCCGCCCATATCGAACAGGTTGCCACCTGGCAGGGAATGAACCTGGAACGCATCGTGGCGCTGAAGCCCGATCTGGTCCTCGCCTGGCGCGGCGGTAATGCCGAACGGCAGGTGAACCAGCTCTCTTCGCTGGGAATAACGGTAAAATGGGTGGACGCGGTGAGCATCGAACAGGTGGCGCAAACCCTCCGTGACCTCGCGCCTTTCAGCCCTACCCCCCAACGCGCCGGGCAGGCTGCACAGCAGATGCTCAACGACTATGCCGCGCTAAAAGCCCGATACGGCACGCAACCGAAACAACGCGTTTTTCTGCAATTTGGCAGCCAGCCGCTGTTCACTACCGGGAAAGGCTCGATCCAGAACCAGGTGCTTGAAACCTGTGGAGGTGAAAATATCTTTGCCGAAAGCCGGGTTCCCTGGCCCCAGGTCAGTCGTGAGCAGGTTCTTGCGCGACAACCGCAGGCCATTGTGGTGGTCGGAAATGCGAGCGAGATTCCTAAAATAGAACAATTCTGGCATCGGCAGCTTAAAATTCCGGTCATCGCACTCAACAGCGACTGGTTTGAACGCGCCAGCCCGCGTATTATCCTCGCCGCAAAACAACTCTGCGCCGAACTGGCAGAGAGTCACTCAAACAGATAAATACCCCCTTCGAGGATTTAACGATGCTCGTGTATTGGCTGGATATTCTTGGCACAGCCGTTTTTGCTATCTCCGGCGTTTTGCTTGCCGGAAAACTGCGCATGGACCCTTTTGGCGTACTGGTACTCGGCGTTGTTACGGCGGTGGGAGGCGGAACGATCCGCGATATGGCGCTGGCAAATGGCCCGGTATTTTGGGTAAAAGATCCCACGGATCTGGTGGTGGCGATGGTCACCTGCCTGTTAACCATCGTGCTGGTTCGTCAGCCTCGCAGACTGCCAAAATGGATATTGCCGGTGCTGGATGCCGTCGGTCTGGCGGTCTTTGTGGGAATAGGCGTGAATAAAGCCTTTATTGCCGGGACTGGCCCGCTGGTGGCGATCTGTATGGGCGTGTTAACCGGCGTGGGCGGAGGGATTATTCGCGACATACTGGCGCGAGAAGTCCCGATGATCCTGCGAACGGAAATCTACGCGACGGCCTGTATCATCGGGGGGATTGTTCACGCCACGGCGTATTACACCTTTGCTGTCCCGCTGGAGAATGCGGCGATGCTGGGGATGGTGGTCACGCTGGTGATCCGTTTAGCGGCGATACGCTGGCACCTGAAGCTGCCGACGTTTGCGCTGGATGAAAATTCAAGATAGGCGTCGTTTATAAGCCCGGTAGCGCTTCGCTTACCGGGCCTACAATCTGCGTTCAGGCTTAAATACTGAACGAAGAACCACACCCGCAGGTGCTGGTCGCATTCGGGTTAGTCACCACAAAGCGCGAACCTTCCAGACCTTCAGTGTAGTCCACTGAACCGCCCACCAGATATTGCAGGCTCATCGGGTCAACCACCAGCGCGACGCCCTGTTTCTCGATAGTCATATCACCATCGTTAACCTGATCGTCAAAGGTAAAACCATACTGGAAGCCACTACAGCCGCCGCCGGTAATATAAACACGCAGTTTCAGATCCGGATTGTCCTCGTCGGCAATCAGGGTTTTCACTTTTTTCGCTGCTGCTTCGGTAAATTCCAGCGGCAACGCTACGTCATCACTCATCTTATGCTCCCATGAATACTGCGACTGCTATTGGGCAAAAATCACCCAATTCTTTTTGTCATTATCTAATACCCTGGTAATTCATTCAAGTATTCTGCTTCAGGGCCTGTTCAGCTTCCTGTTTCGCCAGGGTACGGGCAAGAATGGTGGAGTATAGCGGTTTTCCACCCAGGAATTGGGCTAATAGTGTCGCGCCGAGACAGGTAATGATCATTGGCAAAATGAGCTGGTAATTGTCGGTCATTTCCAGCACCAGTACGATCCCGGTCAGCGGCGCGCGCAGGGAGGCCGCCAGCAGCGCCCCCATTCCCGCAACCGCAAACGTCCCCGCATCCAGATGGTAGGCCGGGAAACCTGCCGCCGCCGCCATCCCGAACGCCGTACCCAGCAGCGTCCCCAGTGCCAGCATCGGAGCAAAAATGCCGCCCGGGGCGCCAGAGGAGAAGCACAATACCGTGGTGATGACGCGTGAAATAAACATAAACAGCAGCAGGCCTACGCTGAAATTCCCCGCCGCGGCAATGGGAATCAGGCCGAAACCGCCGCCCGCCGCATTCGGTTCGATGAAACCGAGGATCCCGCACACGCCGCCAAGCAGGCCTCCCACCAGCACCCATTTCGTGGTATTTCCGCCATGGATGCGCTGAAACATATCCTGCGCCCGTAAAATCAGGGTGTTAAAAAGCGGGCCGACGACGCCAAAAATCATCCCAAGAACCAGATACAGCCATAAAGTATTGACCGGCGCATTGGTCAGCTTGCCAACTTCAATCACCGCTCCTTCGCCGTTAAAGACGCGAAAGACAATGCTCGACATAATCACGCCGGTAAACACCGCTTTAATGGAGATCAGGTTGTAGCGGAACTGGGCGCGCATCTCTTCAATGATAAACAGGATACCCGCCAGCGGCGCGTTAAACGCCGCAGACAGCCCCGCTGCGGCCCCCGTCGCCAGTAGCGTATGCCGAGCTTCGGCGCTGCGCATACGGAACAGATCGCCGACCATGCGCCCGACGTTACCGCCCAGCTGTACCGTTGGCCCTTCCCGACCGAGCACCATGCCCGCCCCGAGGGTTCCCATCCCGCCGATAAATTTCACAGGAAGCACCCGCCACCAGCGAACCGGGCGTAGCTCCTCCAGCGCCCCCTCAATTTCAGGGATCCCCGAGCCACCTGCTTCAGGTGCGAATTTACGCACCAGAAAATACCCCACCATGGCAAACAGCGCCGAAAGGCCAAATGCCCACACCCAGACCAGCCATTCCCGATCGGCAAAGCTGGCGACGGTACCTATGCGCCAGTTGAGCACCGCGTTGACCGCTTTCTCGAATGCGACCCCCACCAGCCCGGCCAGCGTACCGACCACGGCGGCTGCCAGCAGAATGGCTAACGGG
This sequence comes from Enterobacter cloacae complex sp. P18RS, assembly GCF_014982105.1. Taxonomy (NCBI): domain Bacteria; kingdom Pseudomonadati; phylum Pseudomonadota; class Gammaproteobacteria; order Enterobacterales; family Enterobacteriaceae; genus Enterobacter; species Enterobacter cloacae complex sp. P18RS. The sequence continues at coordinate 46,028 of NZ_JADCKV010000025.1, forward strand.
GTTTTGTCACGGTTGAGCAGCCGCCGGATACTGACCCGGTGCTTCGCGCGCGTAAACTGTTGTTGTTCAAAAGAAGGTGTGTTCTCGTTCATTACCTGTTCTGTTTCGTCATACAAAAGGCCGCAGGGATTCTACCAGAGACAATCCCCTCGTCCCCTGAAAAATACTTAACAATTGTTAAGCCTTCTGAGGGGCAAAAATTTTATAACCTCTTCCGAATCACTTAGAATAGTTGCCTTAACTTATTTCTACGAACCAGGAACGACGCCATGAGCAAGTCTGAAAACCTCTACAGCGCAGCCCGCGAGCTTATCCCAGGCGGCGTAAACTCACCCGTGCGCGCCTTTACCGGCGTGGGTGGCACCCCGCTGTTTATCGAACGTGCGGATGGCGCATATCTGTATGATGTGGATGGTAAAGCCTATGTCGATTACGTCGGCTCCTGGGGCCCGATGGTACTGGGGCACAACCACCCGGCGATCCGCAATGCGGTGATTGAAGCCGCTCAGCGCGGCCTGAGCTTCGGCGCGCCAACCGAGATGGAAGTCAAAATGGCGGAGCTGGTCACCGAGCTGGTGCCAACGATGGACATGGTGCGTATGGTGAACTCCGGTACCGAAGCGACCATGAGCGCTATTCGTCTGGCGCGCGGTTTTACCGGTCGTGACAAGATCATCAAGTTCGAAGGTTGTTATCACGGCCACGCCGACTGCCTGCTGGTAAAAGCCGGTTCCGGCGCGCTGACGCTCGGTCAACCGAACTCCCCGGGGGTGCCGGCTGATTTCGCGAAACACACGCTGACCTGCACCTATAACGATCTGAACACCGTTCGCGCCGCGTTCGAGCAGTATCCGCAGGAGATCGCCTGCATCATCGTTGAACCGGTGGCGGGCAACATGAACTGTATTCCACCGCAGCCGGATTTCCTGCCGGGCCTGCGCGCACTGTGCGATGAGTTCGGCGCGTTGCTGATCATCGACGAAGTGATGACCGGTTTCCGCGTCGCGCTGGCGGGAGCGCAGTCATACTACGGCGTAGAGCCGGATCTGACCTGCCTCGGCAAAATCATTGGCGGCGGCATGCCTGTCGGCGCGTTTGGCGGCCGTAAGGACGTGATGGACGCGCTGGCGCCAACCGGTCCGGTTTACCAGGCGGGTACGCTCTCCGGTAACCCGATTGCGATGGCGGCGGGCTTTGCCTGTTTGACCGAAGTGGCGCAGCCGGGTATCCACGAAACCCTGACGGACCGGACGACGCAGCTGGCAAACGGCCTGCTGGAAGCCGCAGAAGACGCGGGTATTCCGCTGGTGGTAAACCACGTCGGCGGGATGTTCGGGATTTTCTTCACCGATGCGAAAACCGTGACTTGCTATCAGGACGTGGTGAAATGCGACGTGGAACGCTTCAAACGCTTCTTCCACCTGATGCTGGAAGAAGGCGTGTATCTGGCCCCGTCAGCGTTTGAAGCGGGCTTTATGTCCGTGGCACACAGCGAGGAAGATATCAATAACACCATCGACGCAGCGCGTAAGGTGTTTGCGAAGCTCTAAGGGCATTGCCGGGTGGCGCTAACGCTTACCCGGCCTACGATGTTCTCCATCTTCCCTTGGGAGAGGGAGCAAACACGAAAACGGCAATCTAAGGATTGCCGTTTACTTTTATTACCGACTTTGCTTTCTCAACAGATATATAAAGTACGGCGCGCCGATAAAGGTCGACAGCAGGCCCGCCGGGATCTGATACGGGAACAGCACCATCCTTCCGCACCAGTCAGCAAAGACCAGGATCGCTCCGCCCGTCAGCGCAGAGATCACGATATGCGGCAAAGTCCTGCGGAAGCCCATCATACGGGCGATATGCGGCGCCATTAATCCGACAAAACTGAGCGGGCCGATAGTCATGGTGGCCGTCGCCGTCAGGCACGCGGCCAGCAGCAACAGGGCGATACGCGTTGGCGTCAGCGCCACCCCGACCGCGCGGGCGGTATCCCCACCCAGCGGCAGAATGGTCATCCAGCGACGGCACAGCGGCACAATCGCCAGCAGTACGATCATCACAATCCCGGTATGCACCACCTGACTGCCGGTAGCGTTGTACGTTGAACCGGAAATCCAGGTCAGGATCTGCGCCATGCGCGGATCGCCGCTCGCCTGCAACATCATCAGCAGCATAGTAAACGCGGTGCTGAGCGCCATCCCGGCCAGCAGCATGCGGTGAGGTGAGAACCCCCCTCGCCCGGAGGCGATCAGGATAATCATCAGCGTGACTGCCGCGCCGATACTCCCGGCAGGCATCAGCCAGCCGAACGCATTTCCCGGCACGAGGAACAACATTAACACTACGCCAAACGCGGCCCCGGAGCTGATCCCTAATACTTCCGGGCTTGCCATCGGGTTGCCGGTGAGACGTTGGATAATACAGCCCGCCACCGCCAGCATGACGCCCGCAATTAGCGCGGAGAAGATCCGCGGCCAGCGCCACTGCATGAGTTCATGCAGCAAATCCCCCGTCGCCCAGTGCCAGCCCGTGGCGTCGCGTCCCAGCGAGAGTGCGGCAAACGAGGCGATAACCAGCACCGCCAGCCCGGCAAGGCTGAACCACACCACCGACTGACGTTCGGCATGTACTTTATCGCCGGCATCCATTGCCGGGGCGCTAATGCTGCGCAGGCGCGGCAGCAGCCACAGCAGCAGCGGCGCGCCGATCAGGGCCGTCACCGAGCCCGTGGAAACTTCCATCCAGACGCGCGCCAGCCAGAGAATGAGTTGATCGGAAAGCCAGAGGATCAGCGCGCCAATCAGCGGAGCCAGCATCAGACGCGCCAGCAGACGGCGCGCGCCGAGCATTTTTGCCAGCAATGGCGCAAACAGGCCGATAAACCCGATGATGCCGACGGCGTTAACCAGTAACGCGCTCAGCACAATCGCCAGGGTCAGGGCCGCCAGACGCGCCAGCGACAGCGCCAGCCCCAGATTGCGCGCCACGCCGTCATCGAGGCCCATCAACGTCAGCGGACGCAGCAGCAGCAGCGTCAGCACCACGCCGCCGAACAGCTGCGGCCACAGGCGCTGGACGATACTCCAGTCGGTCTGGGTGAGCGTGCCGGTACTCCACATAAACATGCTTTGCAGCTGGTCGTGGTGAAACAGCACCAGCAGCTGGTTGATCGCCCCACAGTAGAGGCTGACGACCAGCCCCGCGAGGATCAGCGTGACCGGCGAGAGACGTTTTCCCCAGGCCACGCCAAAGACCAGCGCACCGACCACACATGCGCCTGCCAGCGCGGCAAACTGCGAGGTTAACGCTCCCGGCAGGGTCCAGAGAGTGGTGATGGTGATCCCCAGCTGAGCCCCCGTCGCCACGCCCAGCGTGGTCGGCTCTGCCAGCGGGTTACGCAGCACCTGCTGAAACAGTACGCCCACCAGTCCCAGTCCCGCCCCGACCAGCAGGGAGATAGCCAGACGCGGCAGCAGGCTGTAGTGGAACAGCATTTGCTGAATATTATCGATATCCGGTGCGGCAAACGCGGCTGCCCATTGATCGCGCGGTAACGCCGTGCTCAGGTTAAAGCCGGTTAACATCAGGGCAGCCAGAAAAATGAGCGCTAACAGCAACATTGGGAAACGAGCCATACGCGTGCTCATGCCTTGCCTCCCAGTGCATTGTCCAGCACGCGGGCAAAATGCATTGCCGACAGCGTCGCGCCGTAGAACCATACCGCTGGCGCGCGCAGGAAGCGCTGCTCGCGGACGAACGGCATTGCCTGCCAGAGCGGGGTCGCCATCAGGGTTTGCATCTCGCGCTCGTTCCCGTGATCGAAGCACAGCACGTCCACATCACGAAACGCCGCCAGACGGTCAATACCCACGGCGGTACTGCCCCAGAATGTCATCTCGCCTTCCCAGGCATTGCGAATGCCAAAGCTGTCGAGCACTTCCTGGAACAGACAGTTATTTCCAAAGACAAGCATATGGCGGGCATCCAGCAGGGTTACCATCAGCAAAGGCCGATCGCCACGGTGGGCAAAGCGCGGCTTGAGGGAATCAATCAGCGCATCAAATTCATCGAGATGTTTTTTCGCCTGAGCCTCACGGTTGAGAAACTGCGCCATCTCGTGGATGGAATTTTTTGCCATGGTCAGCGGCTTTTTGCCGTCGCTAAAGGAAAAGCCCCGTCCGGGCGCAATCTTCGCCATGGTCTCTTCCGACGGGCCATACCCCGCAGACCAGAATAAATAAGACGGTTTCATCTGGGTGAGAAGCTCAAGGTTCGGCTCCGTACGCAGGCCAATGTCGATGACGGAGTCCGGCAGTTTTGGCTCATTCACCCACAGGGTGTAGTTGGGAATATCGGCCACGCCGTAAGGCGTCACGCCAAGCGCCATCATCAGTTCGACGGGCAACCACTCCAGCGCCACGATGCGGTGCGGATCGATAGCGGCAGCGCGGGCCGGGCCCATCTTTAACAGCAGCGGTGAGAGCGCCATGGCCGTCAGCAGGCGACGGCGGCTAATGAATGTTGAATCCAGCATCAGTAGACAAAGCTCACGGGTGCAGCCCCGGCTGGGTGAGGCAGGATGCCCATAGGAATACCGTAGATATGTTCCAGCGTTTCGCTGCGCATCAGTTCGGCAGGCGTACCCTGAGCGATCATTTCACCGCCGCGCAGCGCTACCAGGTAGTCGCAATAGCGTGCCGCCATGTTGATATCATGCAGAACGGCAATCACCGTCAGGCCGCGCTGCTGACTTAAGCGATGCACCAGCGCCAGGACGTCAACCTGATGAGCAATATCCAGCGCCGAAGTGGGTTCGTCGAGCAGCAGGCAGCGGCTGTCCTGCGCCACCAGCATCGCGATCCATGCGCGCTGACGCTCGCCACCGGACAGGCTATCCACCAGACGGTGCGCCAGCGGTTTTAACCCAACCAGCGCGATCGCCTCTTCCACTTTCTCCCTGTCAGCGACGCCAAAACGCCCGAGCGCACCGTGCCACGGATAACGTCCAATCGCCACCAGCTCGCGCACCGTCATCCCCTCCGCCTGCGGCAACTGCTGCGGCAGATAGGCCACCTTGCGGGCAAAGGCCTTACTGCTCCAGCTCGCCAGCGGCTGGTCATCCAGCAATATGTCGCCCTCGGACGGCGGCTGATGACGACCCAGCATCTTCAGCAGCGTCGATTTACCGGAACCATTGTGCCCGATTAAACCGGTCACTTTACCTGCGGGAAACGTCAAAGAGAGCGGATGCAGCAAGGTGCGCCCGGGTACGCGAAAGGAGAGATTGTTAAGCGTGAAGGTGGAGTCGGATTGCGTTTTATTATCCTGCATGTCAGCCAACTTAAATAAAAAGGGCACGGCGAACCGTGCCCATAAAGAGGTTAGAAGCGGAAGGTCGCGGTGGCAACAACCTGGCGTCCTGCTCCCCAGTAGCATGCATACTCGCTGTAGCAGCTGGAGACGTATTCACGGTCAAAGATGTTGTTCACGTTGACGCCGACGGAAGATCCCGGCAGACCAAAGCGCGCCAGATCGTATTTCACGGTCGCATCCGCCAGGGCATAACCCGCGACGTTAAAGGACTCATAGGCTTTAGGCGACGCTGAGGAGTAGTACGTCACCGTGTTACCGATGTAACGCGCGCCCGCACCGACGGTCAGGCCACTCAGCGCCGTCTCGTGGAAGGTGTAATCCGCCCACAGGGATGCCATGTTGCGCGGTACTTCTGCCGGACGACGACCTTCATACCAGGTATCGTGGGTATATTCCGCATCTGTGTAGCTGTAGGCCGCCGTTACGTTCACGTTAGCCGACACCGCCGCTTTCGCTTCCAGCTCAAAGCCACGGGAGCGAATTTCACCGCCCTGCACGCTAAAGCCGCTGGTCGGGTTCGCCGGATCGGCGGTCAGGTTGTTGTTCTTGGTCAGCTGATATACCGCGGCCGTCACCACAACAGGCAGATCTTTCGGAACATACTTCACGCCCGCTTCATACTGCTTGCCGCGCGCCGGATCGAACGGTTTGCCGCCCTGGGTGGTGCCAGAGAGCGGTTCAAAGGATTCACTGTAGCTGAAGTATGGGGTAATCCCGTTGTCGAACAGGTAGTTAATCCCCCCGCGCCAGGTAAATGCCTGATCGTTAATTTCCGCGGTGGTCCCGTTATTACGGTTAAAGGCATACGTTTTTGCAAAGTCATAGCGGCCACCCATGGTGAGTACCCACTTATCCCATTCCGCCTGATCCTGCGCATAGAGCCCGGTCTGCTCCTGGCGATTTAGCATGGCATACGGGAAGTTCACATTGACGTTCGCATTGCCGTGCTGCGGATTGTTCATGCTGATCGGATCGGCGGTACCGTAGTCAGCATCAATATCATTGCGCATACGAAGGTAATCCACCCCCGTCAGCAGCGTATGGTCAACGGCACCGGTCGCGAATTTCGACTGGAGCTGTGTATCAACCGTGAACGAGTTGAGGTCTTCATCTGAGCGCACGTACGCACGGCTGATCTGGGCCGGAGCGATATAGCCATTACCGTAAACTGAACGGTAAAGCGTATTGATTTTGGTATAACGCAGATTCTGACGCACGGTGAAGGTGTCGTTGAATTCATGCGCGAAGCTGTAACCCACCATTTTCTGACGACGGGAGATCTTATTGTCTTCATCGCCTTCGTTGAAATCGGTCGGCAGTTTGTGCGCCTTTCCGTTAGCATCATAGTAAGGCACAACGGTACCTTCACGCGGCAGCCAGCCGTAGTAACCCGCATCCGGATCGCTCTGGAAGTTGCTCAGGAAAGTGAAATCGGTTTTATCATCAGGACGCCAGCTGAAAGACGGCGCAATCGCGTAACGAGTAGACTTCACCATCTCCTGTTGCGCATTTTCACTGCGTCCCAGGCCGGTCAGACGGTAGGACCACACGCCGTTATCATCAATCGCGTCGCTGAAGTCAAACCCAGTCTGCCACAGGTTATCCGTCCCCATTTTGAACTGAATTTCTTTTAACGGTTCCGTGGTTGGACGCTTGCTGACCATACTCACTACGCCGCCAGGGTGGCTTTTTCCATACAGTACGGACGTCGGGCCTCGCAGCAGCTCTACGCGCTCCAGGAAGTATGGGTCCATCGACGCTTCAGAGTAGTTATCCCCTTGCAGCTTCATACCGTCCAGATACTGGTTGGTGTTCACTGTACTGGAGGTCGTAAAACCACGAATAGAAACCACGTCATAGGTCGTGGAGGCGCCGCGCGTTGCGAAAACGCTCGGCGTGTAGGCCAGCGCCTGTTTAACCGTCCCCGGCTGTTTCATGTCCATCTCTTCACGTGTGACCACGGAAATGGACTGCGGGGTTTTCTCGATCGGTGTATCGGTTTTCGTCGCCGTTGCAGTGCGCTTTGCTGCAATCGTCGGTGCAGGCCCCCAGGCACTCTCCTGCGCAGCCGGTGCGGCAGTAACAGTAATGGTTTCTTCTTTTTTCGGGGTTTCGGCGGCATGAGCATAAGCAGACATGCCGGCAACCGCTGTGGCTACGACGACCGCGATTTTACGCAGCGACGTGTTAATTGGCTGAGCAGTATTGGAAAGCGCCATGATGGATCTCTGATGGAAAAAGTGAATGATAACGTAAACGAGAATTATTATTATGACCGCAGAATAATATGCGAAACGTTGGCTGCATAGCAAGCAGTATGCGGCCCTACAAGATTTAAGGGTTTAAGAATTAACCAGATGAAAATAGAGGGTTAATGAAGTTAGCGGAATGATCGCTAAAGCCCGCCGAAACGGGCCGGAGGGCTTAACGATAAAAGAGTTCGAAAGTCGCGACGGCGTCGACTTTCCCGGCTTTAACCTCTCCCGTTTTGATGTAACGGGCTTTGAGTGGGATCTCAACCGGGACGTTGTCCTGGCTACGGGTTATTGCCGTGTAGCTCTGGTCGAACTGTAACACCGCATCGTTCTTGTCGAGGATTTGAATGCCTACGCCGCTTGCAGCGTTGTCTCCGGTAGCAATGTTGAGGATATTGCCATCCGTTACGCCAGTCGACCCTGCACTGGTGAACTGATAATCAATTTTTGTCCCGGCGGCGCAGTCCGTAATATCAATCCTGAAACGACTGTCGGTCAGGATGTCAGAATACTGACCGTTAAAATCGTGCGCATTGACCGTTTCTAGCGGCACGTAGATGTTTTTATCCGCCAGGTTACAGGTGTTTGTCGTGATGTGCACACTGGTTGGTGAAAAGCGAATTTCGCCTATCACGTCGTTATCGTAAGTTTCATGTGAGGTTAACAGGGACGTATTAAGATCGCCCTCTTCGACTTCACCAATAACGATCAACTGAGCGGTAGCCCGGAAATTGTAATTCGTTGAAAAGCTTCTGATCGTGCCAAGATAAGTTTCCGGCCTGATAATGTCTTCTTCGGTATAGCTGGGGAACTGGGTTGTAGACGCTGCAACGCGAATGCCAATACCGGCCACGTTGGTTTTATACACTCCGGGTAAAACATCTTCACGTGCATCAGCATCACTCAATGAGAGATAGCCTCTACGTACCCGAACGGAATCACCATCACATCTTTGCGCAATTTCACCTGATTCCACACTGGCGTCATAAATAATGGTACCGACCTGAACGTCTGGCTCAAGCTGGATGACAGCGGGAATGTTGAAGGTAACAATTCCCCCGCTACTTCCGCCTCCCGTAAATGTACAAGTTGCGAATGCCGGAGCTGAAAACAGCATGATTAGGCCAGCCATTGCGCTGATGAATAGTTCTTTGCTACGCCTCATTGGCAATTTACCGTCATTTTCAAAATAGTTGCTGAGCGCCCGGGAGGGAGATCCCCCGCCCACGCACACCGTTGATCGCGCCCGTCACCCCACTGCACATTCAGGGAAACCGCTTCATGCAGACCGGTAAGCCAGACTTCTCCTTCATCACCGACGATAGCCGTTGCACTTTCCTGCGTGACAATGGCGCCGAAAGGTACCGGCTTGCCGTGGAAAAGCAGCGTGATAAGCGCACGCTTCCCCACTCGTGCATCAAAATTCGCTGAGATGGCCGCGCCTTTTGTTGGGACAACATCCTGGGTAGCGGCGGCAATTTCAATATCTTCACGATCCTGGGTGTTGACCGTAATACCGTTTTTCCGGTAGGCCGTCAGGGAAGGGACAATCGCGTTACCAAAGCGATCGGTGTAGATCCCTCGCCCGTTCTGTACTTTGACGTTATCGCCATCTTTGATATGGACAATGGCAAAGGCGTCGCGGACGGATTGCCCCAGGGTTACTCCATGTTCATGCGCAACAATTGAACCCTGCGCGCTGTAGTTCCACTGTCGGTTATCGCCCCCGTAGTTATACCCCAGCCCGACATCACCGGCAGATCCCCGGTAGCGCCCGGATACACTGCCACCATAGCCAGTATCGTGACTGGCATAGGTCTGCTGGAGGTTATAGCTGAGGTTATTGTTCTCAAGTGCCGTGCCGCCGATCCCTACCTGATGCGAAACGAATCCACCGCTGGCAGTGTTGGCGCTGTAAGTTGACCATGCGTTCGCTAGCCAGCGTGAAAGAGGTACGTTGACCATCAACGCCATTTGCCGATCGGTATTGGCGTCCGGCGTACGCGTCAGGCTGTAGCTTACCGACCAGGTTATACCGCGCCAGCCGGAGCTTAGCCCCGCACTGACGCTGCGCTCGTGTCCCGCCATGTTCCAGTAATCCTGCTGATAGCCATTAAGGTAAGCCGATCCCCAGTCCGAAACGCGTTGGGAAAGATTAACCTGCATGCGGCTGCGCCGATTATTGGTTCGCCGATAGGTATAAATCCCATCGTCAATCTCGCTGTCACGCTGGTCGACAGCTTCCTGAAAGGTATAAAACCCTGAGGTGGAATAACGGTAGCTGGCAAGCGTCACGGTGGTGTCTGTATCCGGAATATCCCTGGAATACTGCGCACGCCATGACATCCCGCGGGCATCATCTCGTCCATCATCAAAAGCCGTACGGGCGGCGGTCACATCCACGGATGCCGATCCGAAACGGCCAAGATCGGCCCCTGTTCCCGCCAGCATAGCCTGATACGACGATGCAACGAGCGCGCCGGCGTATGTTGTTACGCCATAAGGCAGGCCGTAAATGACCGTCCCTTGCAGAAAAGGGGGCTCGTCCTCACCTTCATTACCGCGATAACGCCCTGCCGCCAGCGAATATTTAAATGCCCCTTCCCGCTGTAGCACCGGTACCGATGCGCTGGCCTGGATGAAGCTGTGTTCGCTGCCGTCGGCCTCTTCCACCGTCACCTCCAGATCCGCGCCGGATGTGACCTGGCTTAAATCGCGAATCTCAAATGGCCCCGGAGAGACGTTGCTTTGATAAATGGTGTAGCCGTTTTGCCTGATGGTGACTTTTGCATCGCTATTTGCGATACCACGCACCACGGGGGCAAACCCCTGCTGGCTGGTGGGCAGCATGGAAGTATCCGTTTCCAGCTTCACGCCGGTCATTTGGACGCTGTCGAAAAGCTCGCCGTTAGTGTACGTCTGGCCTATCTCAAGCTGGCTTTGCAGGGTTTTGATATCACGTTGCAGCGTACTGGCGATTGCATCCCAACCGGCGTTGTCACTCCAGGTGCTGTTGTTACGCAACCGCCACGCCCCGAGGTTGATCCCCGACTCCAGACCAAGCCATGCAGATGACGTTTCACCAGAACGGTAGTGCTGCTGAGAGCCGCTAAACTGGTAGCTTGTCCAGGCGGCGGGAGCACCGTCATCCCAGAATTTAGGCTCGATAGCCCCGGCCGCAGCCTGATCGCGGTATTTTTGCGGGATCACCAGCTTGAGGGTCTGATTATCCTGGTCGTAATCGTAGCGGGCATTATCAATAAAATGGGAGATGTCATCGATTATCGCCGCATCATCCAGATCTTTCATGTCCGGGATCGTGTCGACTTTTACCCCTAATGCACGCAGATCCGCTTTGGTCAGCTCCGGTAACAGGCGCTGCTTATCGTCAGACAAGATCCAACTCACCGTGCGTTTATCCAGAACATCCCGATCCCACATAATGGTCGTCAGAAAGTTTCCCGGCAGTAAGCCATTATCATTGATGAAATTTTTTAGCGTTGAGGTGTTTTCCAGCGGAGTGTCCATCTCGAGGATCCGCAGGTTAAATTCGTCATCTGCACTCACAGGCTGGATCATCGCGAGCAGCGCTAACGCGATTCCCTTCAGAACCTGTTTGTAGAGTGGAGATGACGACATAGGGTACCAGCATTGTGTGTTTAAAGAGCCTGCTTGCGCTGGGAGGTTTGCGCGCCGAAATCGCTAATAGCAGTCCACGTCACGGGCCCGTTTGCAGATTGAGGCACAGAAAAATATTGCTCGCTGAAAGGTGCGACCATCATTGAAATCGCCCCCGGCGTGGTTTTTGTGTCAGTCACAGGGACACTTTTCCCGCCCACGGCCAGCTCGCCAAAGGAGACGTAAAACGGCGTTGGGTTTTTCGCAATGAGCCTGTTCCCCTGGCGGCGGAAGGTGATTTTTTCATAGGCTTGTAGCGCATCGGCTTCTTTCAAATCAGCAGGGCGCCAGAACAGCTTCAGACGCGTTTTCATCGCGAATTGCAGCGTATTCTTGTCTTTTAAGTCAGGTGATAACGCCGAGACGGATTTCACATTCGCCAGAAATAAAGATTCGCGATCTGCGGGCAGATTTTTTTTATCGCCGGTAAAAATGATGTGCAAAAGGGTCTGACGATTTTCCTGTAATTTATAGACAGGCGGCGTAATGATGAAAGGTGCTTTTGCATCATTGGGGTAACTCACCCAGCTTTGCACCAGATATCGAGTATGAGGGTCTTTATTTTTTAGTGCTATTTGTACTTCGGATTTATTCGATGGATAAATAATTCGCGTGCCACCGAGAACCACACTTGCCTGTACTGAACAGCAAGAGATAATCAAACATCCACCTAACAATTTTAATAAATAATTCATACTACGTTCCAGAAGGCAGCCATTTCAGGCTGCCAAAATAGATTTAGCGATAAACAACCTCGAACGTTGCAGATGAGGAGTAGTGACCTGCTGTTGGTTTGTTATCACCAACCTGAATAACTTTCGCGGTGTAATTAAAGACAGATGCTGTGGCGCCAGTGGCATCGTTCGCAACATCGGTACCGGCTTCCGGTTCTGATCCGTTGAAAACCACGTCCCCCTTAGTCCCATTTTCATTACTGACAATGATGCCAACGTTGGTCGCATTGCCAGCGCCGGAAAGATCGTTCTTCAGGCGCTTGTATTCCGCATCCGTTGTGGTGCCGCTGAACTTGAGGTTCAGTTTGGCAACCAGCGGATCACATTTTTTCACTTCAATCTTAAAGGCCTTCGACGTCCCGACCTGACCGTCAGTACCAAAATCAGAAGGATAAGTATCTGCAAATGTGACGGTGGAAGTATTGGACCCCGAGCCATCAACATCAATTTCACAGGTATCCGCCACAATTTTTCCGGCGAAATTTACCGTACCAGAATCGTTCGCTGCAAATACCGGCAGAGAGAGTGCAGCCATAATCGTGCTGGCCAGCACCGTTGAAACAACATATTTACTCATAACAATATCCTTATATGTGATGATGAAGATATCCATTCTTGATATATACAAAAATGTTGGGAAGTCCTCTAAGGAATATCCTGTGAGGTCAGTAAATTTCTGGAGAGGATTTAATCAGATTATTCTTCATCACGTCTAGATCGCAAAATGATAACACCCGAATAATCGGACACAACTTTCTGTTTTAGATGAAAAAAAGCAAAAATTAATAATTCTACATTTTAAATTTAATAATTTTAAATATAAATGAATGTAAACATAAAAAAAGGCCGCTTAATCATTAAGCGGCCTTTTATTCAGGAAACTAATTAGTTTCCGCCAAACATGTCCTTGATCCAGCCGGCGACACCGTCGCTGTCTTTCTTCTCATTCTGCTGCTGCGGCTGTTGCTGCTGCGGCTGCTGGGGTTGAGAAGACTGATCAAACGGGTTACCTGTCGGTTCTTCTGGCTGACTTTGCTGACACAGCGCATCCGGGTTAGTCGTCCAGACCGGCAGCGTACGCATCCCGCCACCGCAAATAAAGTTGCCCGATGCGTCCACGCCCATATCAACGATATCTTCCGGGGCAACCAGGTTCAGCGGCACCGGAGACTGGTTGGCCAGGTAGCGCTGGTAAATCGACATCGCACCGCTCGCGCCATACAGTTTGGTCGGCTGGTTGTTATCGCGCCCCACCCAGGTGATGACCACTTCACGACCATCAATACCGGCGAACCAGGTATCGACGTTGTTGTTGGTGGTCCCGGTTTTACCCGCCAGATGCAGGCCCGGATACTTCGCTCCCAGCTGACGGCCTGTACCGCGCTGGACAACCTGCTGCATGGTCCACAGCGTCATATAGGCCGCCTGCGCCGGAACTGCACGTTCTGCCTGCGGGAAGCTCTGATACAGCACGGAGCCATCTTCGGCAATCACCGAACGCAGAGCGGAAAGCGGAGCACGGTTACCGCCGCTGGCGATGGTCTGGAACGCCTGCGCCACTTCGATTGGCGTCAGGTTAAGCGCCCCCAGAATCATCGCTGGCACCGGGTGCAGCTGATCTTTCGGTACCCCCAGCTTCTGCCAGGTGTCGGTAATGGCCGGCAGGCCCAGCGCCATTCCGAGGTTAACCGTTGGCACGTTCATCGAGCGGGTTAACGCATCCACCAGCATGACCTGGCCGCTGAACTGTCTGTCATCGTTCTGCGGTGACCAAACCTGGCCGTTAGGCTGGCGCAGGGAAATTGGCGCATCGGCAATCCAGGTATTCAGGCGATAAAGATTCGGCTGGCTCAGCGCGGTCAGATAGGTCGCCGGTTTTGCCAGTGAACCAATTGAACGACGCGCCTGCATGGCACGGTTATAGCCCGCAAACTGCGGCTCAGCACCGCCCACCATGGCACGAACTTCGCCGGTGTTACGGTCAACCACTACCATCGCGGTTTCCAGATCGCTCAGCTTACGCTGCTTTTTCAGCGCCGGAATACCTTCTACCGCCGCTTTTTCTGCGGCGTCCTGTGCCACGGAGTCAAAGGTGGTAAAGATCTTCACGCCGGAGAGATCTTTCACTTTATCCCCGAGCTTAGACTGCAACTCCTGACGCACCATCTGCATAAAGGCTGGCTGCGGAGAAATCACCCCACCACGCGGCTGAACGCCCAGCGGACGCGCGCTCAGCATGTCGTACAGCTCCTGGTCAATCACCTGCTGTTGTTGCAGCAGACGCAGCACCAGGTTACGACGCTCCAGCGCCAGTTTCGGGTTACGCCACGGGTTGTAGATCGACGCGCCTTTCACCATGCCCACCAGCAGCGCCTGCTGGTCAAGGCTCAGCTCTTCTACCGGACGACCAAAGTAGTACAGGCTCGCCAGCGGGAAGCCGCGGATCTCGTTGTCACCGCTCTGACCGAGGTACACCTCGTTCATGTACAGCTCAAGAATACGATCCTTGCTGTAGCGCGCATCCATCAGCACGGCCATGTACGCTTCGTTGGCTTTACGCCAGTAAGAGCGCTCGCTGGAGAGGAACAGGTTTTTCACCAGCTGCTGGGTCAGGGTACTTGCCCCCTGCACCGTACGCCCGGCAGTCAGGTTCGCCAGTACCGCACGACCAATGGAGTAAAGGCTAATACCGTCGTGCTCGTAGAAGTGGCGGTCTTCGGTTGCCAGCAGGGTATCTACCAGCAGATCCGGGAAGCCGTTACGCGCCACGAACAGGCGCTGTTCGCCGTTTGCGGACGACAGCATGGTGATGAGGCGCGGATCGAGACGGAAGAAACCGAACTGGCGATCGTTATCCATGTTCTCAATGGTTTCCAGACGATCGCCGTCAAAGGTCAGACGCGCGCGCACCTGCCCTTCTTTACTGTCCGGGAAGTCGAACGGACGGCGGATCATCTCAATGCTTTTCGCCTGGACGGTAAATTCACCCGGACGGGTCATTTTCGTGACCTGACGATACTGTGTGGCTTGCAGCAGCTTCACCATCTCGTTCTTGCTGATGGACATGTCCGGCTCAAGGTTCACCATGCGACCGTACACTGCCGCAGGCAATTGCCAGACTTTCCCGTCGATACGGCTGCGGATCTTCTGATCCAGATAAACGCCGTAAATCGCGATCAGGACAACAAAAACAATGAACAGCTTCAGCAGCAACCAGAACCAGCCGCGCTTACCACGAGGCTTACGCCCTTTGCCTTTCCCTTTACGTGGCATCGGTTCTTCATCCTCATAATCGTCTTCATAGTCATCGTCATACTCCTCATCTCTGAGGCGACGACGGCTTACCTTTTCTTTCGCCGGACGCGTCGGCTTTCCCTTACGTCCTATTGGCTCGCGGTCATTCCCCGCCATGCTTTTTCTCCGCAACATTCAGGCGCAAAGGCCAGATTTTCTTATCTTGCACAGGTCAGTGAAAGAAGAAATCTCTCAAAGTTTGTTTCTCCCTCTCCCCGTGGGAGAGGGCCGGGGCGAGGGCATCAGGCCGCACTCCCCTTTTCGATCCATTACGAATATTTCTTCGTGCGCCGTGTCGGCGCGGTATTCGCCGGATCGTCCGGCCAGACGTGTTTGGGATATCGCCCTTTCATCTCTTTCTGCACCTCACGATAGCTCCCCGCCCAGAACGCCCCCAGATCGCGGGTGATCTGCAAGGGACGATGCGCAGGCGAAAGCAGCTCAAGCACTAACGGCACGCGCCCTTCAGCGATGGATGGCGTGGTGGCCTCACCAAACATCTCCTGCATCCGAACCGCCAGCGCCGGCGGATTATCCTCATGATAACGAATGGCAATCCGGCTCCCGGTTGGCACAGTGTAATGCCCAGGCAGTTCACTATCCAGACGTTGACGTAACGACCAGTCCAGTAAATTCTGTAACGCTGCCTTAACATCAAGCGCCTTCAGGGCGCGCAGCGAGTGTACGCCGTTCATCTGCGGCAACAGCCACTGTTCAAGCGTCGCGAGCAGCGTCTCATCATCCACCGCTGGCCACCCCTGTTCCGGCAGCCACTTCGCGGCGCAATGCAGGCGAATGCGATACTGTTCGGCCTCCGGCGTCCAGTTCAGTACGCTCAGCCCTTTTTCCCGAATGCCGTTCAGCATCGCCTGGTGTAACTCTTCCTCCGACGGCTTCGCCAGCGGTTTCGTCCCGAGCGTCAGTTTGCCAATCTGGCTACGACGGAACGCCTTCAGCGTGCCCTGGGCATCATCCCATTCCACGATGTCAGATTGCTGAAGCAGCTGCGGGCAGGCACGCGTCAGCGCGTCAATATCCACGGCAACCGCCTGTAAAATACGCGCGTCCGGGGAGTGGCTGCCCTGGAGCAAGAGCGGCGCGATCAGCCATTCGTGACGCGTCAGGGCGTCATCGCTGTCCAGCATCGCGCCCATCCCATTTGCCAGCTGATAGCGACCATCCAGCCCGCGACGGCGAGCGATCCTGTCCGGGAAGGCCTGGGCCAGCAGAGGGATAACTTTATCGCTGTCAGGCGAACCGCCCCGGCAATTCAGGCGTTTACACAGCTGCTGCGCGCGTTGTTGCCAGTTTCCCTGATGGCGAGAAAAGGCCTGTCCCAGATCGCTGCTGCCACCGCGCGGCGGCTCCTCAAGAATAGCCGCCAGTTTTGCCGCCGTGGCAATTTCATCGTCGCCCTGTGCTGCCACCAGCATTGCCGCCAGACGCGGATCGTTGCCCAGCGCCGCCATTTTCTGACCGCGCGCCGTCAGTCGCTCGTCTTCCAGCGCGCCAAGCTGGGTCAGCAGGCTGCGCGCGGCGGAAAGGTTCACGACAGGCGGAGGATTAAGCCAGGTGAGCTGGTCAGGGTCCGGGCAGCCCCACTGCATCAGATCCATCACCAGCCCGGAGAGATCGCTTTGTAAAATCTCAGGCGTGCTCTGCAATGTCGCACGCTCCGCCTGCTCGGCGCTGGTTAAATGCAGGCAAATACCCGGCTCAAGACGCCCTGCTCGCCCTGCGCGCTGCACCATTGAGGCCTGGCTGATGCGCTGCGTCAGTAGCCTGGTCAGCCCGGTACGCGGATCAAAACTGGCCACCCTCTCCTGCGTACTGTCCACCACCAGGCGAATGCCTTCGATGGTCAAACTGGTTTCCGCGATATTGGTTGCCAGCACCACTTTGCGCTGCCCCGCCGGTGCGGGAAGGATCGCCTTGCGCTGGTCAGCCAACGGCAGCGCGCCGTAGAGCGGGCACAGCATAACGTCACTGTTCACCCGGGATGCCAGCTGCTCCTGTACGCGCTGGATTTCGCCTACGCCGGGTAAAAACAGCAGCAGCGAGCCGGGTTCCTGACGGAGCAATTCGGCGGTGGCGATGGCAACCGCTTCGTCAAAACGCTGATGGGCAGGCAGCGGCTGATAGCGGCGCTCGACCGGGAACGCACGCCCTTCAGAGGAGATCATCGGCGCGTCAGGGAGCGTCTGCCGGAGCCGCTCGTTATCCAGCGTCGCCGACATAATCAGCAACCGAAGGTCGTCGCGCAGCCCCTGCTGAACGTCGAGCAGCAGCGCAAGGGCCAGATCGGCCTGGAGGCTGCGCTCGTGAAATTCATCAAGGATCACCAGCCCGACGCCGGTCAGCTCCGGATCGTTTTGCAGCATACGGGTGAGAATACCTTCGGTGACCACCTCCAGCCGCGTGGACGGTCCAACGCAGGTTTCGGCGCGCATCCGGTACCCTACCGTCTCGCCCGGTTTTTCATTCAGCAGTTCCGCCAGGCGCTGCGCCACATTGCGCGCCGCCAGCCTGCGCGGCTCCAGCAGGATAATTTTCCCGCTGATGCTCCCCTCGCGCAGAATTTGCAGGGGCAGCCAGGTGGATTTACCCGCTCCGGTGGGCGCGCTGAGCAAAACCTGTGGCGCATGTTCTAAGGCTGCGAGTAGCTCAGGAAGGACGACGGCGACGGGCAAAGAGGACACTTACGGCTCCAGAGGGTTAACATTAATCGGCGTACATTGTAGCATCGGCGCATATCATTACCGAGTCTTGCGCATGTCTGAGTCAAAACGGCTATTCTTCGCCATTGAATTACCCACCACGCTTCAACGGCAGATTGTTCGCTGGCGCGCCAGCCACTTCCCCGCGGAAGCGGGCCGCCCCGTCGTCGCCGCCAATATGCACCTGACGTTAGCCTTTCTTGGTGAAGTAAGCGCTGAAAAGCAGCGCGCGTTAAGCGCAATGGCCGGACGCATTTCGCAGCCGGGGTTTACGCTGCATCTTGACGATGCCGGGCAATGGCTGCGCTCTCGGGTGGTCTGGCTGGGGACGCGGCAGCCCCCTCGCGGACTGCTACAGCTCGCCAACATGCTGCGGGCGCAGGCCGCGCGCAGCGGCTGTTATCAGAGCCCGCAGCCGTTTCATCCCCACATTACCCTGCTGCGCGATGCGGGTCAGGCCGTTGCCATCCCGCCACCGGGCTTTCACTGGTCCTTTCAGGTGAATGAATTTGCGCTGTACGAATCTGCCTTTGTACAAGGACGCACCCGCTATACTCCGCTTCAGCGCTGGACGCTGGGCGACACGTTAAGGAATCCTGATGAAGTTTAGCCCTGCACTCCAGCCCGCCACGCTGATCCAGCGTTACAAACGCTTTCTCGCTGACGTGATCACCCCTGAGGGCGAAACGCTCACGCTGCACTGCCCTAACACCGGCGCCATGACCGGTTGCGCCACGCCGGGTGACACGGTCTGGTATTCCACATCAGAAAATACTAAACGCAAATATCCTCATACCTGGGAAATGACCAAGACGCAAAGCGGGGCATTTATTTGCGTGAATACCCTGCGCGCAAATCAGCTGGTTAAGGAAGCCCTGACAAATGGAATGCTTCCTGAACTGGTGGGTTACGGCACGCAAAAAAGCGAAGTGAAATATGGCGATGAAGGCAGCAGAATTGATTTTATGTTACAGGCGGAAGACCGCCCTGAGTGCTATATTGAAGTGAAATCAGTGACGTTAGCGGAACAGGAAAACGGCTTCTTTCCGGATGCGGTAACGCTACGTGGCCAGAAGCATCTGCGAGAGCTAATGAGTGTAGCGGCGGCGGGCAAGCGCGCCGTGTTGCTGTTTGCGGTTCTGCATTCAGCCATTGAACGGTTTTCCCCGGCCCGTCATATTGATCCTAAATACGCGCAATTGTTGAATGAGGCACAAAAGCAGGGGGTAGAGATTTTCGCTTATAAAGCGGAACTTTCTGCCGATAATATGACTCTGAGATCCTCTCTTCCCATTGTCTTATAAGGGATTAGACGATTGACTAATAAGTGTTCTGGCCGCGTGCGCAAATACGCTTTTCCTCACAGGGTTGTCAAGTGTTACGTTTAGATAATTGCCATACGGAAAAGCATCTGCTATTTATAGCGACCTGATTTTTCCCCCAACACGGGGATCGATAGTGCGTGTTAAGGAGAAGCAACATGCAAGAAGGGCAAAACCGTAAAACATCGTCCCTGAGTATTCTCGCCATCGCTGGGGTGGAGCCGTATCAAGAGAAGCCGGGCGAAGAGTATATGAACGAAGCCCAGCTGTCGCACTTCAAGCGTATTCTTGAAGCATGGCGTAATCAACTCAGGGATGAAGTCGATCGCACCGTTACACATATGCAGGATGAAGCTGCTAACTTCCCGGACCCGGTCGACCGTGCCGCTCAGGAAGAAGAGTTCAGCCTCGAACTGCGTAACCGTGACCGCGAGCGCAAACTGATCAAAAAGATCGAAAAAACGCTGAAGAAGGTCGAGGACGAAGATTTTGGCTACTGCGAATCCTGCGGTGTTGAAATCGGTATTCGTCGCCTGGAAGCGCGTCCAACAGCCGATCTGTGCATCGACTGTAAAACGCTGGCAGAAATCCGCGAAAAACAGATGGCCGGCTAACGCCTGCCCTCTCACTACTCAGCTAAGGCGGGAGTCTCTCCCGCCTTGTTACCGTTGATATGTCTGAATCTCACTATATCGGGCGCTTTGCGCCATCTCCCTCCGGTGAATTACACTTCGGCTCATTAATTGCCGCGCTCGGCAGCTACCTACAGGCTCGCGCCCGCCAGGGTCAATGGCTGGTCCGCATTGAAGATATCGATCCTCCACGTGAAGTTCCCGGTGCAGCAGACACTATTCTGCGTCAGCTGGAACATTACGGTCTTCACTGGGACGGCGACGTACTCTGGCAGTCTCAACGCCATGATGCCTACCGTGAACGTCTGGCGTGGCTTGCTGAACAGGGCCTTTCCTATAACTGCACCTGCACGCGGGCGCGAATTCAGAGCGTGGGTGGCGTTTACGACGGCCACTGCCGTACGCGGCACAACGGTCCTGAGAATGCCGCCGTGCGGCTGATACAGCGTACTCCGGTGACGCAGTTTACCGACGTACTCTCAGGAACAATTCAGGCGGATGAACGCCTGGCGCGTGAAGATTTTATTATTCACCGTCGTGATGGTTTGTTTGCCTATAACCTGGCGGTGGTTGTCGATGACCATTTCCAGGGCGTTACGGAAATCGTGCGCGGGGCGGATCTGGTTGAGCCTACCGTGCGGCAAATATCGCTTTACCAGCAGTTTGGCTGGGCGGTGCCGGATTACATCCATCTGCCGCTGGCAGTCAATGAACAGGGAAATAAGCTATCGAAACAGAATCATGCCCCGGCGCTGCCTGACGGCGATCCGCGCCCGGTTTTGATCGACGCGCTGCGATTTCTCAACCAGAATGTAACGCAGGAATGGCAGGATCTGAGTCTGGATGAATTGCTGAAAACGGCCATTGCTGACTGGGCGCTTATGGCCGTGCCAAAAATCCAGCATTCTCAAATGCGTTGCGCTGAGCTATGATTAGCCGCTTTTTTGATAACAAAACACACTACGAGGTGTACTATTTTTACCCGAGTCGCTAATTTTTGCCGTAAAGTGCTGAGCCGCGAAGAGAGCATGGCGAACGACGCTATTGCACAGCCACACATGTCGGTCATTCCGCGTGAGCAGCACAATATTTCCCGCAAAGATATCAGTGAAAATGCCCTCAAGGTGCTCTATCGTCTGAATAAAGCAGGCTACGAGGCCTATCTCGTCGGCGGCGGGGTGCGCGATTTACTGCTGGGCAAAAAACCAAAAGATTTCGACGTGACGACCAGTGCCACGCCTGAGCAGGTGCGTAAATTATTCCGCAACTGCCGTCTGGTTGGCCGCCGTTTCCGTCTGGCGCACGTGATGTTTGGACCGGAAATTATTGAAGTGGCGACCTTCCGCGGTCACCACGAAGCGGGCGTCAACGATCGTACGACTTCCCAGCGCGGCCAAAACGGTATGCTGCTGCGCGACAACATCTTCGGCTCTATTGAAGAAGATGCTCAGCGTCGCGATTTCACCATCAACAGCCTTTACTACAGCGTGGCGGATTTTACCGTGCGCGATTACGTCGGCGGTATGCAGGATCTGAAAGATGGTCTGATTCGCCTGATCGGTACGCCGGAAACACGCTATCGCGAAGATCCGGTCCGAATGCTGCGCGCCGTGCGTTTCGCCGCCAAGCTGAACATGCGTATCAGCCCGGAAACCGCAGAGCCGATCCCGCGCCTGGCGACGCTGATCAACGACGTGCCCCCTGCCCGTCTGTTTGAGGAGTCGTTAAAGCTGCTCCAGGCAGGCTACGGGTTTGAAACCTACAACCTGCTGCGTGAATACAACCTGTTCCAGCCGCTGTTCCCGACCATTACCCGCTACTTCACCGAAAACGGTGACAGCGCAATGGAGCGGATAATTGCGCAGGTGCTGAAGAACACCGATACCCGTATTCATAACGATATGCGCGTGAATCCGGCGTTCCTGTTCGCGGCCATGTTCTGGTATCCGCTGCTGGAAACGGCGCAGCGCATTACCCAGGAGAGCGGTCTCGCCTATTATGATGCGTTCGCGCTGGCGGCAAACGACGTGCTGGACGAAGGCTGTCGCACGCTGGCGATCCCGAAACGTATTACCACGCTGGTGCGTGATATCTGGCAGCTTCAGCTGCGTATGTCCCGCCGTCAGGGTAAACGCGCCTGGAAGCTGATGGAGCATCCTAAGTTCCGCGCCGCGTTCGATCTGCTCTCTCTGCGTGCTGAAGTTGAAAGGAACCCGGAACTACAGCGCCTGGCGCAGTGGTGGGGCGAGTTTCAGGTTTCTGCGCCACCGGAGCAAAAAGATATGCTTACGGATCTGGATGATGAACCGGCACCGCGCCGTCGTCACCGTCGCCCGCGCAAACGCGCACCGCGTCGTGAAGGTACGGCATGACCCTTGCGTATATCGCCATCGGCAGCAATCTGGCCTCTCCGCTGGAGCAGGTTAACGCTGCCGTGCAGGCCCTTGGAGAGATCCCCCAAAGCCGCATTGTCGCGCTGTCCTCATTTTACCGTACGCCGCCGCTCGGCCCGCAGGATCAACCTGATTATCTGAACGCCGCCGTGGTGCTGGAAACGACCCTTGACGCAGAAACGCTGCTGGATAATACCCAGCGTATTGAGCTACAGCAGGGTCGTGTCCGCAAAGCCGAACGCTGGGGACCGCGCACGCTCGATCTCGATATTATGCTCTTCGGTCACGAGGTGATTAACACCGAACGCCTCACCGTTCCGCATTACGACATGAAAAACCGCGGGTTTATGCTCTGGCCACTGTTTGAAGTCGCGCCCGATCTCACCTTCCCTGACGGCTCCTCGCTGCAAGCCGTTCTGCAAAATCTCAACGCGGATAAACCGGCCCGCTGGTAATCCCGCCTCCGCATCGATTAACCATTCCTTATTTGCGGTTAATCGATTGCCTAAAATCATTGTTCCCTCAAATGTTACTGTTAGAATGCGCAAAGATTCGCTTTTGGGCCATCAGGAAACAGTATGAAACCAACCACCATCTCCTTATTGCAGAAATGCAAACAGGAAAAAAAACGCTTCGCCACTATCACCGCGTATGACTACAGCTTCGCAAAACTGTTTGCCGAAGAAGGGATCAACGTCATGCTGGTCGGAGACTCGTTAGGGATGACGGTACAAGGACATGATTCCACTCTGCCGGTCACGGTCGAGGATATTGCTTACCATACCCGCGCCGTGCGCCGGGGTGCCCCCGCCTGCCTGCTGCTTTCCGATCTGCCGTTTATGGCGTATGCCACCCCGGAGCAGGCCTTCGAAAATGCGGCGACAGTGATGCGCGCCGGCGCCAATATGGTCAAAATCGAAGGCGGCGCCTGGCTGGTCGATACGGTGAAAATGCTCACCGACCGCGCCGTGCCGGTTTGTGGTCATTTGGGGCTGACGCCGCAGTCGGTCAACATCTTTGGCGGATATAAGGTGCAGGGCCGAGGCGATGCGGCGCAGACGCTGTTTGATGATGCCGTGGCGCTGGAAGCCGCGGGCGCGCAGCTGCTGGTGCTGGAGTGTGTGCCGGTTGAGCTGGCTAAGCGTATCACTGAGGCGCTGTCGATTCCGGTGATCGGCATCGGTGCGGGTAACGTCACCGATGGCCAGATTCTGGTCATGCACGACGCCTTCGGGATCACCGGCGGCCATATTCCAAAATTTGCTAAAAATTTCCTGTCAGAAGCAGGCGACATGCGTGCTGCTGTGCGGCAGTATATTGCCGAGGTTGAGTCCGGCGTTTATCCGGGCGAAGAACACAGTTTCCATTAAGGAGTCCAGGTGTGCTAATCATAGAAACCCTGCCGCTGCTGCGTCAGCATATTCGTCGGGCGCGTCAGGAAGGTAAACGTATCGCCCTTGTCCCAACCATGGGCAACCTGCACGATGGCCATATGAAGCTGGTCGATGAAGCGAGAGCCCGGGCAGATATCGTGGTAGTTAGTATCTTCGTTAACCCGATGCAGTTCGATCGCGAAGACGATCTGGCGCGCTACCCACGTACCTTGCAGGAAGATTGCGAGAAGCTCAAAAAACGTCATGCGGATATCGTCTTCGCACCGGCACCCGCAGATGTGTATCCCCAGGGTACCACTGAATCGACCTACGTCGACGTGCCGGGTATTTCGACCATGCTGGAGGGCGCCAGCCGCCCGGGCCATTTCCGTGGCGTCTCCACCATCGTCAGCAAGCTGTTTAACCTTGTGCAGCCGGACATCGCCTGCTTTGGCGAGAAAGATTTCCAGCAGTTGGCGCTGATCCGCAAAATGGTTGCCGACATGGGCTACGACATCGAGATCGTCGGCGTACCGATTGTGCGTGCGAAAGATGGCCTGGCGCTCAGTTCCCGTAACGGCTATCTGACCGCCGAACAGCGTAAAATTGCGCCGGGCTTAAGCAAAGTCATGAATACGATGGCAGAGCAACTGCTGGCAAAAGAGTTAACAGCAGAAGAGATTATCGCCCTGGCTGAACAGGCGCTGAACGAGAAAGGTCTTCGTGCTGACGACGTTCAAATTCGGGATGCCGATACGCTTCTGGCACTTACAGAGACCAGCAAACGTGCGGTAATTCTGGTGGCGGCATGGCTCGGCCAGGCCCGCCTTATCGATAACAAAGTGGTTGAGCTGGCGTAGTTTTTCTACCCGGAAGATGAAAGGTAAACGTAATGATTCGCAAAATGCTGCAAGGTAAGCTTCACCGTGTGAAAGTCACTCAGGCCGACCTGCATTATGAAGGCTCCTGCGCGATCGACCAGGATTTTCTCGACGCGGCGGGTATTCTCGAAAACGAAGCCATTGATATCTGGAACGTAAATAACGGCAAACGCTTCTCTACCTACGCCATTGCCGCTGAGCGCGGGTCCAAAATCATCTCCGTCAACGGGGCGGCGGCGCACTGCGCGGACGTAGGCGATATCGTGATTATCGCCAGCTTTGTCATGATGTCTGACGAAGAAGCGCGTCGCTGGCAGCCAAAAGTAGCCTACTTTGAAGGCGACAATGAGATGAAACGTACCGCGAAGGCGATTCCGGTACAGGTTGCCTGATAATATTTATCCCACGACCCATTCCTGCGCATTTATTAAATGAATGGGTCTTTAAAAAGCATTTATAGAATTAATATTCAAACTCTCCCCGCACAACCAGACAATCCCATCACATTGATAACAAATAATTTTAAATTTACTAAACTATTCATTTAGTTTAAATCACGCACAACATCTATATTTCATTGAGATTAACAATATAATTCGCCACGAAATTTAATTTCAAATAAAAGATTTACGGGCACTTATTATTTACTCAACGAATATGGATATTGAAATGATTTCTAAAAAATATGGTTTGGCAATTGCTATGGCAAGCGTTCTGGCTGCGGGTTCAGCGGTAGCAGCAGATTCTGACACCGGGACTATTACTTTCCACGGCATGGTTTCTAACAACACTTGCCAGGTCTCCCTTGACCAGAAAATCAACCAAGACGGTAACGATTTTGACGTAACGCTGGACACCGTATTTGTGCGTGATTTCGCAAACGCACTGGGTAGCACCAGCACCCTGGGTGAAAAGAAATTCAGCCTTTCACTGACCGGTTGTGATACCGCAACTGTGAAGAAAGCATCTGCACAGTTCTCTTCCTGGGCTGGCTCCTCTTCTACCGAAGGCGGTCTGCTGGTTTCACCAAGCAATGCTCAGGGTTCAGCTAAGAACGTTAACCTGGTGCTGTCAAACGACGGTAACTCAGCTACCGATCAGATCAAAATTGACCAGACTAACAACTCCCAGAAAGCAACCATCGATGGAACTTCTGGCGCAGGAAACCTGTACTACCGCGTAGCGTACACGCAGGGTCAGGGTTGGGATGCAACAAGTAATCCAGTTTCTGCTGGTACCGTGCAGGCACAGGTTGCCTTCACCATGATTTACGAATAAGAGATTCGTAAACTTTAAATTAAGCAATCCTTCATGGTGAGTGAGGGATTGCTTGTGTAATTCCAAAAGGAAGTGGAAAAATGTCTCATTCAGTCTGCATTAAAAGTTTTCAAGCCGTATTGCTCGCAACTGCCGTTTTGGCCACATCGAATGCAAGTGCGGATATTGTTATTTCCGGCACCCGTATTATCTATCCACAGTCATCGAAGGATGTTGTTGTTAATCTCGATAACCATGGAACCAAACCGCTTTTGGTTCAAACCTGGCTTGATGATGGGCGTGATGGCGTAAATCCGGAAGAGTTAAAGCTTCCTTTTATCATTACCCCTCCAGTATCCCGTATTGACCCGAAAAAAGGCCAATCCGTACGTATTACCTACACAGGTACACCTTTACCACAGGATCGTGAATCGCTTTTCTGGTTCAATGTCCTGGAGATTCCACCAAAATCAAAAGCTGCGGATAAAGAGAATCTTAACCAGCTTCAGCTGGCATTCAGAACACGTATTAAATTCTTTTACCGTCCTGACGGGTTAAAAGGCTCGGCAGGTGAAGCAGCTGAGCATTTGACATGGACGCAGAAAAAAGAAGGAAACGCGGTTAAGCTTGTTGCCCATAATAATTCACCGTATAACGTCTCCGTTTCGGCGGTAACCATTAAAGCCAGTCAAAAAACATACGACGTTGATCATAAGGCCGTTCCACCGTTCAGTGATACCACAATGACGGTTAAAGGTTTAGCTTCTGCCGTAAATGGTAAAGTAGAGTTTGATTCTATTAATGACTATGGCGGCACAGACCATCACGAAGCGGGACTAAAATAGAGCACCCTTTAATACATATAATAATTAATAGCATTAACTCTGTGGAGAGGACCCTCTCTGCACTGATTAAGTGGATGTGCCATGTTATTTAAACGTTCTCTTTTATGTCTTACGATAAGTGCAGCATTGCCTTTTTATGCCTGTGCAGAAAATATCACGCCAGCAAAAGATCTGCCTGATAATGAAGAAGAGGTCGAGTTTAACGATCAATTTCTTTTAAATGGCAGCGCTAATATTGATATTAATCGTTTTTCACATGGCAACCCGGTTTTACCGGGGACCTATCGCACTAAGATCAACCTGAACGGTAAACTGAAGTCCACCGTGGAGGTCACGTTTAAAGATAACGGAACACCTCGTGCGACCCCGTGCATAACAAAACTGCTGCTGTCACAATCGGGTGTCGACACCAGCACATTGCCTGACGGACCGGAAGACGATGAAACCTGCGTCGATATTAAAAAATCTTTCGCTGGCGCTACGGTTAGCTATGACAGTGGCAAGCAGGCTATGGATTTTAATTTTCCCCAGATTTATGTGCTGAAACGCCCGGCGGGCTATGTCGATCCATCGTTGTGGGATAACGGGATTCCTGCCGCTCTGCTCTCTTATGACATGAACGGCTGGCGTAGCGAGAACAACGGCAGTACATCAGAAAGTGCATATGTAGGGTTACGCTATGGCCTGAATATGGGGCCATGGCGCCTGCGCTCGCGTGGCAATTTTAACTGGGACAAAGATAGCGGCACAAAATACTCCAGTCAGGATGTCTATTTGCAGCGCGATATCACACCGTTGAGTGCCCAGTTTGTCATCGGCGACTCTTACACGCGTGGCGAGGCATTTAACTCTATGAGCCTGCGCGGCGCACGCATGTACAGTGACGATCGCATGCTGCCAATGGGGTCCACAGGCTACGCGCCTGTCATTCGGGGTGTCGCGAACAGTAACGCGAAGGTCAGCGTCACGCAGAGCGGCAATAAGATTTATGAAACCTCGGTGCCACCAGGCGCGTTTGAAATAAACGACCTGAGTACCACAGGTTACGGAAATGATTTACTGGTAACGATTGAAGAAGCGGATGGCAGCAAACGCTCCTTTACCGTACCCTTTTCATCCGTCACGCAGATGCTCCGTCCGGGAGCCTCTCGCTGGGACGTCGGTTTAGGTGAGTTAAATGATGAGTCACTTATTGATGCGCCTAAAGTGGGTTACGGTACGCTTTACTATGGCCTGAATAATACGTTCACGGGTTATATTGGCGCGCAATATACCGACATGGATTTTTATGCCGGTATTCTCGGCGTGGCAATGAACACCCCTGTTGGTGCGTTTGCATTCGACGTTACGCAATCTTATGCAGATATTGAGGGGCTGGATAAATTAATCGGGCAAAGTTATCGTTTAACCTACAGTAAAATGATTGAGTCAACGAATACTTCCTTTAACGTTGCGGCTTATCGTTTCTCGACGGAAGACTACCTGACGCTTAACGATGCGGCGCAACTTCAGGACAGTATTAAGCACCAGAAGTACTCAAACCGTAGCTATGACTCAAACGAAGCGCTATATGCAGACTATCAGCGCACCAAAAACCAGGTGCAAATTAGTCTTAACCAACCGCTGACCTCCGGAGAAGACAATTTTGGCTCCCTGTATGTAAGCGGCACCTGGCAGGATTACTGGAACGCGACGGGCTCTACTTCCAATTACAATATTGGGTATAACAATAGCTTCACCTACGGCAGCTACAGCTTGTCATTACAGCGAACCTATGATCAGAACGGCAAGAAAGACGATAGCGTTTATTTAAGCCTAAGCATTCCATTAAGTGTATTCTCAAAAGATAGAGGGAATGCCGGTGGATTCTCGAACATCAATATGGGATTACGTTCCGACCTTAAAGGCGGCACAAGTTTTAACACGTCCGCGGGTGGAAATACGCAAGATAATAAGGTGAGTTATTCCGTTAGCGCCTCGTCAAACAGTGGTAATTATGGTGACCTGAATCAGATAAGCGGCTACGGGTCCTATAACAGTGAATATGGCCCGCTGGGTTTATCTGCCTCTTTTGGTGATGACAATAGTAAACAATATTCTGCCTCCTATAACGGTGGCATGGTCATCCATTCAGGAGGTATTGCATTTGCACCAGGGAGTATTGGTGACAACGATGCGCTGGCACTGGTCAAAGCGAGTGGTGCGAAAGGCGCCGGTATCGGCTTTGGTAACAGCGAAATAGGCAGTTCCGGCTATGGCATTCTGCCTTATATGTCTGCCTACCGTGAAAACCGCGTATACCTTGATATCAGCACGCTGGAAAACGACGTTGAAATTAAAAACACCAGTGAAATTACGGTTCCCCGCAGTGGTTCCGTTGTGCTGGTTGATTTTGCAACCGATGAAGGCCGTTCATTAATTTTAGAACTTAAGCGCACCGATAACGGATTTATTCCTTTAGGCGCTGATGTTTTAAATGAAAAAAATGAATCTATTGGCACCGTGGGACAGGCGGGGCAAGCCTATGTCCGCGGCGTTGAGGATGAAGGCACGCTTCATGTTGTCTGGGGAAGCGATAAAGACAGTAAATGTGACGTGCATTATAACGTCTCATCACATGCTCAAAAAGTAGGACTTACAACGGTGCTCAGCAATCAAGTGTGCCAGATGTAATTATTCGGGAAAATAGACGAGAGTTTGTATGAAAAAAAATCTTTATAGCCTGTCAGTCGTTGCCGTAACGATGCTGGCGTTATCAGGTTCGGCGCTCGCCGAGGGCACGAATCTCGATGTTAACTTTACGGCCAATATCCGTGAAACCACTTGTGATATGAAACTGATGGGCGGTACGGGTTCCGATACGGATCAAACACTGCTCATTGGTAACGGCGGCCAGGTGCGTCTCGACGATGTCAAAGCTGGCACCGCAAATGCCAATTTCAAAATTGTGATTGTTGAGTGCCCGGCCTCTCTGACCTCACTGAAAGCCACGGTAAAAGGAAGCCAATCGGGTTATTTGCTTAGCGGCCTTGTTAATCAAAAACCAAAAGCCGATGGAGGCGCAGATTTCTCTGCTGTTGAAATTGCCAGAGCCAGCGCACCGGAGGCCCCTTTTATCATCAACTCTTACGATGATGCTAAGCGACTGGTCTGGAGTGCAACAGAAATCCAGAATAAAGAAGTTCCTTTAGTAGCCACAATACGTGAAACCAAAGTTAATAGCATGACAGTTGGTGATTTTGAGGCTACTGCGACTTTTGAATTTAGCTACGAGTAATTGGTGCAGGAAAACGGAGCAACATTATGAAATTTAAATCTACTTTTATCGCCCTGTCCGTTTCTGCACTTCTGTATTCGGGAATGGCAAACGCAGCAATTACAGGTACTGACAGTGTTAAATTAACGATAAAATCAAAAATAGTCTCGGGCACGTGTACAGCAAAAGTGCTTAACGGTGCAGGAACTGCGTCCACTGAAATTGCGTTTGGCGACGTATATAAAACCGATCTGGTAAATAAGACTCGTGTCGAGCCGTTAAAAATTGCCTTTACAAACTGCTCTGGTGTAACTAAGGCAACGGTAGCCGCAGCGAGTGGTGCAGGTGGGGGATGCTCGGGTCCGAAAACGGACGGAGATTCTTATTCTGCTGGGTTAGCAACAGGCTTCGAAATCTGGTCAGGAGTTGTAGATACTGGCGTAATGTTGAGTTGCAAAAGGCCTCCGGCGGCACAGGAGGTCACCATTGCTGACGGTGTAGGGGAATTCCCGATGAACTCACGCATTGTGATTGCGAAAGACAGAAATATTGCCGATGTTGGCACAGGTGCCGTTACTGCGCCAGTAACCTTCACAGTCACCTATCAATAATTCCAGGAACCATTATGCAACAATCACCGTTTAATTTACACCAGCCCGGTCTTGTGTTGCTTATCGGTCTGGCTGGTAGCACTCTGCCTGGCGTAAGCCAGGCAGGTTCAGGTATGGATGTAAACCTGACAGCAAACATCGTAAATAATACCTGTCGGCTAAGCGTCGAAAACGGCGGAGAGATCACTTTGCCGACCGTGTCACGAGACTGGTTTTATAACAGCGACAAGAGCGATCGTTTATCGCCAAACGATGATGAAACTGGAACGCCTTTTACCATCCACGTAGATGACTGCTATGCGAGCAGTACAGAAGGCGCAACGATTAACAAACTAAAATTTAGTTTTGCTCCGCAAAATGGTTTCTGGAGTAATCACAACCAGGTGTTTAAAAACGATGCCACAGCCGGTGCGGCTGAAAATGTGGGTATCGTTATTTTTTCAGATACGTTCAAAACTAACGTCCTGAACAGCGACGGGACATCAAACGTTATTTACGATGTCGGTGGAAGTAGTGAGAACTATATAAAGGATTATGGCTTTTACGCACGTTATCAGAATATTGGAACGATCACCAGCGGTGTGGTTATGAGTAATGTTCTGGTTAATGTCAGCTACGAATAAAGGGATTTAGAATGAAAAAATATCTCAGCATATTAGCGTTCGCGGCGCTCGGAATGTCTGGCGCAGCAAAGGCTAATTTAGATGAGTGTAAATTTTACGGTCATGATGACTTGCAGATTATGTCTCCAGGTGCACAACCGGTTATCACTCCTCTGCCTGTGGGCACAGTAACAACTCCCATACAGATCAGTAATACGATCATTATGGAAACAACGCCTGCGTTAAAATCTCACTGTGCTGGGGGAAATGACGGTGAAAACACCTATCAGATTACCGACAACTCAATGCTGGCAGGCTACATAGATAACAAAGCCACCTTCCGGACGAATATTCCGGGTATTGTCTATACCCTGGCGATGTATCCCGATGGTAACGGCGTCACCGCGTGGTTCCCGCCCAACGCAGGGTCCTGGTATATGACCGCACCTGATGACGATCACGAAGAGCTGCTTGACGAAAAAACCTGGCATGTGCGCATGGAAATCTATCAAACCAATGGATTTCAGGGTGTTCCTTCGGATGTTAATTTTTTAACGGCCGGTGCAGGCCCGATTGGTCAGATCATTCTGGGCGATCCAAACGGTACTATTGAATCCGATCATCCTCGTCCCCATGTGAACATGAGCGAAATGTCATTCAGCATGCCATTAAATCGCCCGACCTGTGTCTTACGTGCGCCCACAACGGTAAACCTTGGTGACTGGTATCCCGCAGAAGTTGAAAACGGGAATACCAGCAAAGTCGAGTTCCATGTTACGGGTACATGTGTAAATACGACCGCTGTTTACTATACGTTATCCTCTACACATACCACCGCAGATAAAAAATATTTTACCAATACCGTCGAGAATACAGGTGGTGTTACTGCGGCAGGAGGCGTCGGCGTCATGATTACGGATTCTGAAAATGATCATTACCCCGTGCCGGCAGACAGTTTCCAACGTGTTATAGCTGTAGGAGAGATTATTGGAGATCCCGTTAGCATTATTGACAGATCACTTTGGGCCAGGCTGGTCAAAACCGGTAGCGATCCGGTAACCGTCGGTGTATTCGGTACCACCGTGACCATTCAGACCACGTACGAATAACCTACCCCTGCGGCTGATTGCTGATCAGCCGCGACATCGTCTCCAGCGAATCCGTTCTCAGAATATACAGCCGCTTCAGTAAGAACGGATTATCCCCCGGCTTCACCTTCCCTTTCACCGTTGTCACCGCCAGATGAAAACCGGCATCATTCGCGGCTTTAATCGCTTTATTGTCATACCCGCCAAACGGGTACGAAACATATAGCACGCGCGGGTTGAACTGCGCCAGTGCACGACGTGAGCGTTCAAAATCGAACAGGATCACGTGATAGCTGCGGCTCAATAAGATGGGGTGTTTATACCCATCTACGCGATGCAGGAAGTGGGTGTGAGACTGAATGTCGAACACATCCTGAATGGCCTTGATTTCCTGAACGCTCATAAACTGTAGCGATCGGGGATCCCACTTCTGAGGGTGACCTTTGATACGGGATGAGATAATAAACGCCGTCGCGTTGAAGCCATACTCTTTTAGCACCGGATACGCGTAGCGGCTCACCGATTTCAGGCCATCATCAAAAGTGATCACCACCGCTTTCGCGGGCAGATTCATCTTGTTACGTACGTACCCTTCAAGCTGGTACATCGTCAGCGTGGTATAGCCTTGATCGCGTAACCAGGCCATCTGATTATTAAACGCACGTACGCTGGTTGTCGTGGAGGTATGTCGAAAACGGGTGTTCTCTTCATCACGCAGGATATGGTGGTAGGTCAGAACCGGCAGTCCGTTATCTTCTTGTGCATCCAGGCTGCTGATCCACGCCAGACGATTGCCGATGCGAATTTGAAACCAGGTCTGGTTCAGGCGATCTTTCAGCTTATTCAGAATCGGATAGCGAAGATTGGCGCTTAAGGTGCCAAAGGGCGCGCTTCCGCTGCTGGGGGCGTTATACACCGGCGTGTCTTTCCAGGTGATGAGGTTTTGATTGCTGAGCGGCTTGTTCAGATCGCCCAGACTATCCTCGACGCGTTGCTTACCCTGCACTTTTTCCAGGTGCTCTTTATCAATAAACCCCGTACCGAATCCGAAACGAAATTCATAGTAATCCGCCGCGGCCGGAAAGACGGCGAGGATCTGCCCGGCGCGGACATTGCCCACGTTCACGACGGCATTTCCCACCTGCGCCCAGATGGCTGCATCTTCGGTGGTTTGCATATATTGGGCAGGAAGGCCTTGCTGACTGGTCAGGCTGGCAGACGCACCACCGGAGACCAGTAGCAGAAGGATAAAGATAACGCGCATGAGCATGGGATATAAATCGATACGGAAAATCAGTCGCCATTGTAGCAAAAGCGACATCAATACCAATGTTTAATGCTTATACAGATCGTGAAGCAGAACGAAAGGTGGATTCTTCTGCTGCTGGTGCCACAGGCTGCTCACGCCCGGCGAGCCCTGCGCCACAATGGCGTGGCGAAACTCAGCGCTGCTCAACGTTGCGCGCAGCGGATACATCGCTTCGAGTAAAGGCAGGCTGATACCGGAGATCACTTCACAGTTATCATGCTTATGGCTCATTAACGCCGCTGAACGGTAAGGCGCCGCGCCCGATCTGTCGGTGAGAAAAATCACGCCATCACCGGTGTCGGTTTCATGCAGCGCGTCGCACATCATCCGGCTTAGCATATTGGTGCTCAGCCCTCGCCAGTAATTTACCGCACGACATTGCGCCAGAGGTCCAAATCGGGCCTCCAGCTTCAGGAGCATTTCCTGTGCCTCTTCATCGTGGCAGGTGATAACCCATCCCAGCATAACGTCTCTCCTTAGCAGGCGAGTAGTTTATCCAGGTGAAGGTTAGTTTACGGTGATAACTGTCAAAGAAAGTGCCCGGCAAACAGAACGTCGCCGGGCAGAAGATTAGCTACGCAGCCCACGTCCACGCTGGATCAGATACCAGCACAGCAGATAGAACGCCACGATAAATACCGCCAGCACCACAACGGTGGTGAACAGCGGAACATCGGTAATGCCGAGGAAACCAAAGCGGAAGCCGCTGATCATATAGACAATCGGGTTCAGGTGCGACAGCGCCTGCCAGAACGGCGGCAGCAGCGTCAGGGAGTAGAACACCCCGCCCAGATAAGTCAGCGGCGTCAGCACGAAGGTCGGGATCAGGCTGATGTCATCAAACGTTTTGGCGAACACGGCGTTCAGCAAGCCAGCCAGTGAGAACAGGATCGCAGTAAGCAATAACGTGAGCGCGACGAATAGCCACGAGTGCACCTGGAACGGCACGAAGAACAGCGAAATCGCCGTCACCAGAATACCCACGCACAGCCCGCGCGCCACGCCGCCGCCCACGTAACCGGCGATAATGACGTGCGTCGGCACTGGCGCCACCAGCAGCTCTTCAATGTTGCGCTGGAACTTGGCGCTGAAGAATGAGGATGCCACGTTCGCGTAAGCGTTGGTGATCACTGCCATCATGATCAGGCCCGGCACGATAAACTGCATATAGGTAAAGCCGTGCATCTCACCAATGCGGGAGCCAATCAGGTTGCCGAAAATGATGAAGTAGAGCGTCATGGTGATCACCGGCGGCACCAGGGTTTGCACCCAGATGCGCATAAAGCGGTTAATCTCTTTCGCCCAGATGCTTTTCAGCGCGACCCAGTAAAGATGCGTCATGCCTTGTCTCCTTGTTTATCGTGCACCAGAGAGACAAACAGCTCTTCCAGTCGGTTCGCTTTGTTACGCATGCTTAATACCTGAACGCCCTGCGCGCTCAACTGGGAGAACACGCTGTTGATGCCCTGCTCGCGCAGCACTTCTACCTCCAGCGTCGAGGTATCGACCAGGCGATAGTTATACCCCTCCAGCTTCGGCAGGGCGCTTTTCGCCGCCAGATCGAGGATAAAGGTCTCTGATTTTAGCTTGGAGAGCAGGTTCTTCATCGAGGTGTTTTCCACCAGCTCGCCGTGCTGAATGATGCCGATGTTGCGGCACAGCATCTCTGCCTCTTCAAGGTAGTGCGTGGTCAGAATGATGGTGGTGCCTTTGTCGTTCAGATCCTTCAGGAAGCCCCACATGGAACGACGCAGTTCAATATCCACGCCAGCGGTCGGTTCATCAAGAATGAGCAGCTTTGGCTCGTGCATCAGCGCGCGAGCAATCATCAGGCGGCGCTTCATCCCCCCGGACAACATCCGCGCGCGCTCGTTACGCTTCTCCCACAGGTCAAGCTGTTTGAGATACTTTTCGCTGCGCTCCAGCGCTTCTTTGCGCTCAACGCCATAGTAACCCGCCTGGTTAACAACAATCTGCTGTACCGTCTCAAACGGGTTGAAGTTGAACTCCTGCGGCACCAGCCCCAGCTGGCGCTTGGCGTTGACCACGTTTTTTTGCAGGTCGTAGCCAAACACGCTAACGCGGCCAGACGTTTTATTGACCAGCGAGCTGATAATCCCGATGGTGGTCGATTTTCCCGCCCCGTTCGGCCCCAGAAGCGCGTAGAAATCTCCCGCTTCGACTTTAAGATCTATCCCGCGCAGCGCCTGGACGCCCCCCGGGTAGGTTTTTTTGAGCTGTTCAAGCTCCAGTGCAATCGCCATGAATTCAACTTACCTTAAGTTCTGACACACGTTGTGTGGTTTCATTAAAAGTCGGGTTACCCTATAGTAGCGCAACGCAATCACTTGGTTACAGGTCGCTAACCTCCATGAACGACATAGATACACTCATCAGCAACAATGCACTATGGTCAAAAATGCTGGTGGAGGAAGACCCCGGATTTTTTGGAAAACTGGCACAGGCGCAGAACCCGCGCTTTCTCTGGATTGGATGTTCCGACAGCCGCGTCCCCGCCGAACGTCTGACCGGTCTTGAACCGGGCGAACTGTTTGTTCACCGCAATGTGGCTAACCTCGTTATTCATACCGATCTCAACTGCCTTTCGGTTGTTCAGTATGCCGTTGACGTTCTGGAGGTTGAGCACATCATTATTTGTGGCCACTACGGCTGCGGCGGCGTACAGGCGGCGGTCGAAAATACAGAGCTGGGGTTAATCGATAACTGGCTGCTGCACATCCGTGATATCTGGTTCAAACATAGCTCACTGCTGGGCGAAATGCCGCAGGAGCGCCGTCTCGACACGCTGTGTGAGCTGAACGTGATGGAGCAGGTCTATAACCTGGGCCACTCGACGATTATGCAGTCTGCCTGGAAACGCGGACAGAAGGTCTCCATCCACGGCTGGGCGTACGGTATTCACGACGGCCTGCTACGCAATCTGGAAGTGACCGCCACCAACCGCGAAACGCTGGAACAGCGTTACCGCTCGGGAATTGCCAACCTCAAGCTTAAGCACGTTAACCATAAATAACAAAGCCGGGGGTTTTCACCCTCTCCCTGTGGGAGAGGGCTGGGGTGAGGGCATCAGCCCGCAATTATTCGTCCAGAATCACTACTTTCCCAACATACGGCAGATGGCGATAACGCTGCGCGTAATCAATGCCGTAACCCACCACAAATTCGTCCGGGATGGAGAAACCAACGAACTCCACCGGCACGTGCACTTCACGGCGCTCAGGCTTATCCAGCAGAGTACAAATCGCCAGTGATTTTGGTTCACGCAGGCTCAGGATCTCACGCACTTTAGAGAGCGTGTTGCCGGAGTCGATGATGTCCTCAACAATCAACACATCTTTGCCACGAATATCTTCATCCAGATCTTTCAGGATTTTCACATCACGGGTTGTGGACATGCCGCTGCCGTAGCTGGAGGCGGTCATAAAATCGACCTCGTGCGGCACCTGCACTTCACGGCACAGGTCTGCCATGAACATGAAAGAGCCACGCAACAGACCGACCAGCACCATTTCGCTGCCGCTGTCCTTGTAATGTTCGGTGATTTGACGACCCAGTTCGGCGATACGCGCTTTGATCTCGGCTTCCGGGATCATCACTTCAACAGTATGTTTCATATTACTAACCAAATGATTTTAGTGAAAATCTCTCAATGCGGATGACTCTCGCTCCGGCATCGATACGCAAGCCAGCCATTATACCAGTAAATGGATAAGCCTGGCGTATGAGTTATAAAAAGCAATATTTGTGATTCCGATCACAGTTGTTAATACCTATAATTAATTGCTAGCAAATAATTAACAAAACTGACGAGTACTTTTCTATGGCTGAAACAAAAACTAAACAGCCGCGTCTACTGGTGACATTAACAGCCGCGTTTGCCGCATTCTGCGCGCTGTATTTGTTAATCGGTGGCGTATGGCTGGTCGCGATTGGCGGCTCCTGGTACTACCCGATTGCGGGTCTGGTTATGGTTGGCGTAACCGTCCTGCTTTTACGCAGAAAACAATCTGCTCTGTGGCTGTACGCAGCGTTACTGCTCGCAACCATGATCTGGGGCGTCTGGGAAGTCGGGTTCGACTTCTGGGCATTGACGCCGCGCAGCGACATTCTGGTCTTCTTCGGTATCTGGCTGATCCTGCCGTTTGTCTGGCGTCGTCTGATTGTCCCTTCCAGTGGCGCCGTGGCCGGTCTGGTCGTTGCCCTGCTGATTAGTGGCGGCATCCTGACCTGGGCCGGTTTTAACGACCCGCAGGAGATCAACGGTACGTTGAACGCGGAATCCACGCCGGCTGCGGCTATTTCGCAGGTGGCGGACGGTGACTGGCCTGCTTATGGTCGTAACCAGGAAGGTCAACGCTACTCCCCGCTGAAGCAGATCAACGCGGACAACGTGAAAAACCTGAAGGAAGCCTGGGTATTCCGTACCGGCGACCTGAAGATGCCAAACGATCCGGGTGAGCTGACCAACGAAGTGACCCCGATTAAAGTGGGCAACATGCTCTACCTGTGTACGGCGCACCAGCGTCTGTTCGCGCTCGACGCGGCTACCGGTAAAGAGAAATGGCACTTTGATCCACAGCTGAACTCCAACCCGTCGTTCCAGCACATTACCTGCCGCGGCGTCTCTTACCACGAAGCGCGCGCCGATAATGCCAGCCCGGAAGTCATTGCCGACTGTCCTCGCCGCATTATGCTGCCGGTGAACGATGGCCGCCTGTTTGCCATTAACGCTGAGACCGGCAAGCTGTGCGAAACCTTCGCCAATAAAGGCATTCTGAATCTTCAGACCAACATGCCGGACACCACGCCGGGCCTGTATGAACCGACCTCCCCGCCAATCATCACCGATAAAACCATCGTGATTGCCGGTTCGGTAACGGATAACTTCTCCACCCGTGAAACCTCCGGCGTTATCCGTGGTTTCGACGTGAACACCGGTAAACTGCTGTGGGCCTTCGACCCGGGCGCGAAAGATCCTAACGCGATCCCATCGGATGAACACACCTTTACCTTTAACTCACCGAACTCCTGGGCACCGGCAGCGTATGACGCGAAGCTGGACCTGGTCTACCTGCCGATGGGCGTGACCACGCCGGATATCTGGGGCGGTAACCGTACGCCGGAGCAGGAACGTTACGCCAGCTCCATCGTGGCGCTGAACGCAACGACCGGTAAACTGGCATGGAGCTACCAGACCGTTCACCACGATCTGTGGGATATGGATATGCCGTCCCAGCCGACGCTGGCGGACATTACCGTTAACGGTAAAACCGTACCGGTGATTTACGCCCCGGCGAAAACCGGTAACATCTTCGTGCTTGATCGTAGCAACGGTAAGCTGGTTGTTCCTGCGCCGGAAAAACCGGTTCCGCAGGGTGCGGCCAAAGGCGACTACGTCACCAAAACGCAGCCGTTCTCTGACCTGAGCTTCCGTCCGAAGAAAGATCTCAGCGGTGCAGACATGTGGGGTGCCACCATGTTTGACCAGCTGGTATGCCGCGTGATGTTCCACCAGCTGCGCTACGAAGGGATTTTCACCCCGCCGTCAGAGCAGGGTACGCTGGTCTTCCCGGGTAACCTGGGGATGTTCGAATGGGGTGGGATCTCCGTTGACCCTAACCGTCAGGTCGCCATCGCTAACCCAATGGCGCTGCCGTTCGTTTCCCGCCTGATCCCTCGTGGTCCGGGTAACCCAATGGAGCAGCCGAAAGATGCGAAAGGCAGCGGTACCGAAGCCGGTATCCAGCCGCAGTATGGCGTTCCTTATGGTGTGACCCTGAATCCGTTCCTTTCTCCGTTCGGTCTGCCGTGTAAACAGCCTGCCTGGGGTTACATCTCCGGTCTGGATCTGAAGACCAACAAGATCGTCTGGAAGAAACGTATTGGTACGCCACAGGACAGCATGCCGTTCCCGATGCCTGTTCCAGTGCCTTTCAATATGGGTATGCCAATGCTGGGTGGCCCAATCTCCACCGCCGGTAACGTGCTGTTCATCGCGGCAACCGCAGATAACTACCTGCGCGCGTACAACATGACCAACGGTGAGAAACTGTGGCAAGGCCGTCTGCCAGCCGGTGGACAGGCAACGCCGATGACCTATGAAGTGAATGGCAAGCAGTACGTTGTCATCTCTGCGGGTGGTCACGGTTCGTTTGGCACGAAGATGGGCGACTATATTGTCGCGTATGCACTGCCTGACGACGCTAAGTAACGAAAAAGCCCGGTGGCGCTAACGCCTACCGGGCCTACGGGTGCCCTATGTAGGCCGGGTAAGGCGAAGCCGCCACCCGGCTTTTTTTTATACGGTAAAACCGAGCATCATCCCCGTATCTTCATGCTCCAGCAGATGACAGTGGGCCATATAGGCAAACTCTTTCGGCGCCTCGTGGTCGAACTTCACCAGCACCTCGCTGACGCCGCCTTCCACCCTCACCGTATCTTTCCAGCCCGCACGATGCGCCTCCGGCGCTTTACCATTTTCAGACAGAATACGGAACTGCGTGCCGTGGATATGGAACGGGTGCAGCATCATGTCGCCTTCGCCTGAAATCACCCAGCGTTCAAACTGCCCTTTCGTGGCGGCGAACATGGGCGTGTTCATATCGAACGCTTTGCCGTTGA
This sequence comes from Enterobacter cloacae complex sp. P18RS, assembly GCF_014982105.1. NCBI lineage: Bacteria > Pseudomonadati > Pseudomonadota > Gammaproteobacteria > Enterobacterales > Enterobacteriaceae > Enterobacter > Enterobacter cloacae complex sp. P18RS. The sequence continues at coordinate 86,287 of NZ_JADCKV010000025.1, forward strand.
TGCGGTTGGCGTTGTGGAAATCGAAACCATGGCCGCCGTGATCCATGCCGCCCATTTTACCGTGGTCCATATTCATATGGCCCATCATCTGGCCGTGATGCATTCCCGCCATGGCCTGATTGCCGTACTTCTTCATCAGCGCCTGCATGCCCATCATGTCTAGCATCGGATCCATAGAAAGCTGAAGTTTACGCTGCGTAAGCCCGTCCAGCGACGGGAGTGCTGGCAGCGTGGTGAGGGTCTCCGGCAGCGTACCGGAGGCGGTGATCTGTAGCGGCTGAATGCGCAGGACCGGATGCGGCTTATCAAACGGCGCAACGGCCATCCCCATCTGGCTGACCGGCAGGGTCACCAGGTCAAACGCTTTGCCATCGCTGATATCCACCAGCACCTCGAAGCGCTCCCCCATCAGCATCGGCAGCTCGCTCACCTTCACCGGCTCCGGCAGCAGGCCGCCGTCGCTTGCCACCACGTAAAGCGGGCGTTTATCGCTGGTGGCGAAGTTCAGCGAGCGGGCGTTACAGCCGTTAAGCAGACGTAAGCGCAGCCAGCCTTTTGGCGCGGCATGCTGCGGGTAGATCGCGCCGTTGGTCAGGAGTGTATCGCCAAACCAGCCTACCGCCGCGCTCATTACGTCCAGCTGATAGTCAATTTGCCCGTCAGCGTTGAATTTTTTGTCCTGCACAATCACCGGGACATCGTCGATTCCCCACTGTTTTGGCAGGCGCAGCAGGCGGCTTTCATCGTCTTCAATCAGCACCAGGCCGGCCAGCCCCATCGCCACCTGATGGCCCGTTTTGCCATGCTGATGCGGGTGGAACCAGCAGGTCGCCGCGCGTTGTTCCGGAGTAAAGGTTACGCTGCGTTTACCACCAGGCCTGATAATGCCCTGAGGCCCTCCATCCACTTCGCCCGGGACTTCCAGCCCGTGCCAGTGCAGCGTGGTCTCTTCCGCAAGCGTGTTATGAATGTCTACGGTCACCGCCTTCCCTTTGCGTAACTGCAACGCCGGGCCGAGCAGATTGCCGTTATAGCCCCACGTCGTGGCGGCGTGCTGACCGAACGTGGTTTTACCGGCCTGCACCACAAGCTGAATGCGGCTCCGGGCATCTGCGGCGAGTAATTCAGGAATGGGTAAAGCCGGTCTGTCGGCGGCAAAAACGGCGCGGCTCCAGAGAGGTAACGCGCTGGCAACCCCCAGCGCGGCAGAAAATTTTAAAAAATCACGACGTTGCATGTGCATTTCCTTATTTCCAGCAGGCGATCTTTTGAGCATAAACCCTCCCCTTACCGGAAGGTCAAGCACGGCGGCAATAATAAAGATCGTCGGCCTGGCATCAAGTATGCTAACGTTAATTTTCCGTGATGCAGTGGTAAAGGCAATGAAGACGTTTTTCAGAACAATTTTGTTCGCCAGCCTGATGGCGATGTGTGCGAACAGTTACGCGCTAAGTGAAAACGAAGCGGAAGATATGGCCGATCTGACGGCAGTTTTTGTTTTTCTGAAAAACGATTGTGGTTACCAGAATTTACCCAATGGGCAAATTCGTCGCGCACTGGTCTTTTTTGCCCAGCAGAACCAATGGGACCTCAGCAACTACGACAGCTTCGACATGAAGGCGCTCGGTGAAGACAGCTACCGTGATTTAAGCGGTATTGGCATTCCCACTGCTAAAAAATGCAAAGCGCTGGCTCGCGATTCACTCAGCCTGCTCGCCTACGTGAAGTAACCTTCCCGACGCCCCTTGTTGACCCGTTAACCGCCTCACGGCGGTGTTGTGTTGCGCCCATCTGCCGGATGTAATGGATGTTAACGAAGGAGGTGCTCCCCATGACCGAAAAAACGGTATGGCAAGAAACGCTGCATGACCAGTTTGGTCAGTATTTTGCCGTGGATAACGTGCTCTATCATGAGAAAACCGATCATCAGGATTTGATAATCTTCGAAAACGCCGCCTTTGGCCGCGTGATGGCGCTGGACGGCGTGGTGCAAACCACCGAGCGCGACGAGTTTATCTATCACGAAATGATGACCCACGTCCCGCTGCTGGCCCACGGCCACGCGAAGGACGTGCTGATTATCGGCGGCGGCGACGGCGCGATGCTGCGTGAAGTCTCTCGCCATCAGAATGTCGAAACCATCACCATGGTGGAAATCGACGCCGGTGTGGTGTCGTTCTGCCGCCAGTATCTGCCCAACCATAATGCCGGCAGCTATGACGATCCGCGGTTTAATCTGGTTATCGATGATGGCGTCAATTTTGTTAACCAGACTACGCAAACGTTTGATGTCATTATCTCTGACTGTACCGACCCTATCGGTCCGGGCGCGTCGCTGTTTACCTCGTCGTTTTACGAAGGCTGCAAGCGCTGCCTGAAGCCTGGCGGAATTTTTGTGGCGCAAAACGGCGTTTGCTTCCTGCAACAGGATGAAGCGCTTGATAGCCACCGTAAGCTGAGCACCTATTTTGCTGACGTCAGCTTCTACCAGGCGGCGATCCCCACTTACTACGGCGGGATCATGACCTTTGCCTGGGCGACGGATAACGACGTTCTGCGCCATCTCTCTACCGAGATCGTGCAGGCCCGCTTCCACCAGGCCGGACTCAAATGCCGATACTACAACCCGGCGATCCACACCGCAGCCTTTGCGTTGCCTCAATATCTGCAAGACGCGCTGTCCTCAAAGGAGGTGAACTAATTGAAAAAGCTTAAACTGCATGGCTTTAACAATCTGACCAAAAGCCTGAGTTTTTGTATTTACGATATCTGCTACGCCAAAACAGCAGAAGAGCGCGATGGTTACATCGCCTATATCGATGAACTCTACAACGCCAACCGTCTGACCGAGATCCTGACAGAGACCTGCTCGATTATCGGCGCGAACATCCTGAATATCGCGCGCCAGGATTATGAGCCTCAAGGTGCGAGCGTCACCATTCTGGTGAGTGAAGAGCCGGTTGACCCGAAGCTTATCGACAAAACCGAGCACCCCGGCCCGCTGCCGGAAGTGGTAGTCGCCCACCTGGATAAAAGCCACATCTGCGTGCACACCTACCCGGAAAGCCACCCGGAAGGCGGGCTGTGTACCTTCCGCGCGGATATTGAAGTGTCGACCTGCGGCGTGATTTCACCGCTGAATGCGTTGAATTATTTAATCCACCAGCTGGAATCCGATATCGTCACTATTGATTATCGCGTGCGCGGTTTTACCCGTGATATCAACGGTATGAAGCACTTCATTGATCATGAGATCAACTCCATTCAGAACTTCATGTCCGAGGACATGAAGTCGCTGTACGACATGATGGATGTGAACGTCTATCAGGAGAATATCTTCCATACCAAGATGATGCTTAAAGAGTTCGATCTTAAGCACTATATGTTCCACACCAGGCCGGAAGATTTAAGTGACGAAGAGCGTAAGGTCATTACCGACCTGCTCTGGAAAGAGATGCGCGAAATTTACTACGGCCGTAACATTCCGACCGTGTAAACGTGACCCGGAGCAGGGATGCTTCGGGGAATTACTTCTGTTTCATAAAATCGCGGTAGGCGTTCAACACGCTCAGGAAGTCTTCCACGCCGCACAGCGACAGGCTCTCTTCGTCGTAGTAGCTCATTCCCTCTTCCATCTCATCACCCGAGAACTCAAGCTGGTTGGCGCGCACCATCACCTCTTCGCCATCCATCCACAGCGTGTATTCGTGCCCGGCGCGTTGCCAGGAGCGTTCACTGCCTTTCACCGTTTCCGCCGCCTGTTCGACTTCATCCAGCAGCGCGAGGTTCTCTTTCACCTCTTCGTTAAACCAGTGTCCAACGGCTTCGTGCCCCATCGACATTCGCACTTTCACCACGCCGGTGATGTCGCGCAAAAATTCGTAATCCATAGCGTTTTCCTCTGCAAAGCCATTAGGGTAATTATCGCAGCAGAGAGGAAGAAAAAAAGCGGGAGAGGTGGGAGGAATGAAAATAAAAAACCCACCGACGTTGCGATGGGTTTTGTAGGCCCGGTAAGCGTAGCGCCACCGGGCAATGGGTCAGGTGCGGAGCGGTCTGGTGCCCTCACCCCCAGCCCCTCTCCCACGGGAGAGGGTAGCATTTATACTGCGGTCTGGAAGATCACCCCGTCAGCCTTCTCGGTGTACTGAGAGAGCTGGTCGAAGTTCAGATAACGATAAGTATCCACCGCCGTCTTATCTACCTGAGCCACAAAGGTCTGGTACTCTTCCGGCGTTGGCAGTTTGCCAATCAGCGCCGCAACCGCCGCCAGCTCCGCAGAGGCCAGGTAAACGTTCGCCCCGGTTCCTAAACGGTTAGGGAAGTTACGGGTTGAGGTGGAAACCACCGTCGCACCGTCGGCCACGCGCGCCTGGTTGCCCATACACAGGGAACAGCCAGGGATTTCGATACGCGCCCCGCTCTTACCAAACACGCTGTAGTAGCCCTCTTCGGTCAGCTGCGCCGCATCCATACGGGTTGGCGGCGCCACCCACAGACGGGTCGGCAGCTGGCCTTTGTGGGTATCCAGCAGCTTACCGGCAGCACGGAAGTGGCCGATGTTGGTCATACAGGAGCCGATGAACACTTCGTCGATCTTATCGCCCTGCACGTCAGAGAGCAGACGCGCATCGTCCGGATCGTTAGGCGCACACAGGATTGGCTCTTTGATATCCGCCAGATCGATCTCAATCACCGCCGCGTACTCTGCGTCAGCGTCGGCTTCCAGCAGCTGCGGATCCGCCAGCCATTTTTCCATGCCCTGAATACGACGCTCCAGCGTACGACGGTCGCCGTAGCCTTCCGCTATCATCCACTTCAGCAGCACGATGTTGGAGGTCAGATACTCAATAATCGGCTCTTTGTTCAGCTTGATGGTACAGCCCGCCGCAGAACGCTCGGCAGAGGCATCGGTCAGCTCGAACGCCTGCTCCACTTTCAGATCCGGCAGACCTTCAATTTCCAGAATGCGGCCAGAGAAGATGTTTTTCTTGCCTTTCTTCTCGACGGTCAGCAGACCCTGTTTAATGGCATACAGCGGGATCGCGTGCACCAGATCGCGCAGGGTAATGCCCGGCTGCATTTTACCTTTGAAGCGCACCAGCACCGATTCCGGCATATCCAGCGGCATCACGCCGGTCGCTGCGGCAAACGCCACCAGACCGGAACCCGCCGGGAAGGAGATCCCGATTGGGAAACGGGTATGGGAGTCACCGCCGGTACCGACGGTATCCGGCAGCAGCATGCGGTTCAGCCAGGAGTGGATAACGCCGTCGCCCGGACGCAGGGAGACACCGCCACGGTTCATAATGAAGTCTGGCAGCGTGTGGTGCGTGGTTACGTCAACCGGCTTCGGATACGCCGCGGTGTGGCAGAAGGATTGCATCACCAGATCGGAAGAGAAGCCCAGGCACGCCAGGTCTTTCAGTTCATCACGGGTCATTGGGCCAGTGGTGTCCTGAGACCCCACGGAGGTCATTTTCGGTTCGCAGTACGCGCCAGGACGGATACCAGTGACGCCGCAGGCGCGACCCACCATTTTCTGCGCCAGAGAGTAACCGCGGTTGCTCTCGGCCACGTCTTTCGCCTGACGGAATACGTCACTGTGCGGCAGACCCAGCGCTTCACGCGCTTTGGTGGTCAGGCCACGGCCGATGATCAGCGGAATACGGCCACCGGCACGCACTTCGTCGATCAGCACGTCGGTTTTCAGTTCGAAGCTGGCCAGCAGTTCGTTGGTTTCGTGGTTGCGCACTTCGCCTTTATACGGGTAAACGTCAATCACGTCGCCCATGTTCAGGTTGCTCACGTCCACTTCAATTGGCAGCGCGCCCGCATCTTCCATGGTGTTGAAGAAGATTGGCGCAATTTTGCCGCCGAGGCACAGGCCGCCGCCGCGCTTGTTCGGCACGTGCGGAATGTCGTCGCCCATGAACCACAGCACGGAGTTGGTGGCGGATTTACGGGAAGAACCGGTACCAACCACGTCACCGACGTAAGCCAGCGGGAAACCTTTTTGTTGCAAGGCTTCGATCTGTTTGATCGGGCCAACCACGCCTGGCTGATCCGGCTCAATGCCTTCACGGGCGTTTTTCAGCATCGCCAGGGCGTGCAGTGGGATATCCGGGCGAGACCATGCATCCGGCGCCGGAGAAAGGTCATCGGTGTTGGTTTCACCGGTCACTTTAAAGACGGTAACGGTAATTTTTTCAGCAAGCTGAGGGCGGTTCAGGAACCATTCGGCATCGGCCCAGGACTGCATCACCTGCTTCGCGTAAACGTTGCCTGCTTTGGCTTTTTCTTCCACATCGTAGAAGTTATCGAACATCAGCAGCGTTGAAGAGAGCGCTTTGGCAGCAATTGGCGCCAGCTTGTCGTTATCCAGCGCGTCAATCAGCGGATGAATGTTATAGCCGCCCTGCATGGTGCCGAGCAGTTCAATCGCTTTTTCAGGAGTAACCAGTGGGGAGGTGGCTTCGCCTTTGGCAACGGCGGCAAGGAATCCGGCTTTTACGTAGGCAGCTTCATCTACGCCAGGCGGTACACGGTTGATCAGCAGATCTAACAGGAATTCTTCTTCGCCCTCAGGCGGGTTCTTCAGCAGCTCGACGAGCGCGGCCATTTGGGTTGCATCTAACGGTTTGGGTACAATTCCCTCGGCGGCACGTTCTGCTACGTGCTTACGGTATTCTTCTAGCACGACGGTTCTCCTCGCTCTCATTGTCATATGCGGCGGGCGTTCTCTTCACGCTCCTGTGAGACAGCAGTTTGTAGGGTAAATGCCCGATACCGCGTCGGGCAGCATAGCAGGATTTCTGCACAGTGTTAATCTGTTTACAAAAAAGCAACATTAAAAAATTTGCTGAATCGTTAAGCATGGTATAGCACCCCGTCACCGGGCCCGAAAGCAGTTCCGTAAGTTTGTCGCCACCCCAGCAGCTAGCTGCTGGCCGCTCGCAAGAGCGGCCTTCTGAATGTCCGTCGCCTGCTCAGCCGTCCGATATAATTGTGTAATAAATACTCACACTCTTTATCCGGATGCTTCGGAGGTTTTCCCAACAAAAGTTAAAACTGTAAAACACGGGTGAATGATACTCGCGGCAACAGCAACGCCTCACGGCACTGCACTCGTCTCGTTGGAGTCAATCTATGAAGTTGCCTTTTAAACCACATCTTCTTGTTCTGCTTTGCAGTGCGGGGCTGTTTGCCGCCTCGGGCGTCATGTTCGTTAAAAGCCGCGCAACGGAACCCGCTCCCGCACCTGCGCCGGTAGCCCCGCAGCTCCCCGCCCCGACAGCACAACCTGCCCCGGTGGCGACTCCGGCCTATACCGCCGCGCAGATCGATCAGTGGACAGCGCCCATTGCGCTCTATCCCGACGCGCTGCTGTCGCAAATTCTGATGGCCTCAACCTATCCGGCGAGCGTGATTCAGGCCGCCCAGTGGTCAAAGGACAACCCTAAAATTCAGGGCGATACCGCCATTCAGGCGGTCAGCGGGCAGCCATGGGATGCCAGCGTGAAATCGCTGGTCGCCTTTCCGCAGTTAATGTCGTTGATGGGAGAAAACCCGTCGTGGGTACAGAGCCTCGGCGACGCCTTTCTGGCCCAGCCAAAGGATGTGATGGATTCCGTGCAGCGTCTGCGCCTGCTCGCGCAGCAGACAGGCACGTTGCAATCCACCCCGCAGCAGACCGTCACCACCGTGAAAAAATCTGCGCCAGCCTCCGCCAGTACAGCCGCGACGTCAACGTCGGCTAGTCCGACGGTGATTAAAATTGAGCCAGCCGATCCACAGGTGGTTTATGTCCCTACCTACAACCCTTCCACCGTTTACGGCACGTGGCCAAACGCCAGCTATCCGCCTGTGTATCTGCCCCCGTCTCCCGGCCAGCAGTTTACCAATAGTTTTGTCAGAGGCTTTGGCTATAGCCTCGGCGTAGCCACTACCTATGCGCTGTTCAGTAACATAGACTGGGACGATGACGACGAACATCATCACGATCATGATGACGATCACCACGGCGGTTATTCGCATAACGGCGATAACATTAATATTAATGTTAATAACTTCAACAAGATCACCGGCGAGCACCGTACCGATAATCATCAGGTCTGGCAGCATAATCCGGCCTACCGCAACGGCGTGCCCTACGCCAATAGCCAGCTTGCCAGCCGCTATCATCAGACTTCAGTGCCGGGAGGGCTGAGCGCTACCCGGCAGCAGACGGTCAACCGCGATAGCCAGCGGCAGGCTGCGATGGCGCAGATACAGCAGTCGACGGGCAAAACCCTCACACAGCTACAGCATGGCGACGCGCATTTCCCGCAACATTCAGCGTCCGCGCAGCAGCTGAAGCAGCTCTCTCAGCGCAGCAACTATCGCGGCTACGACAGCGCGCGGCCCCACGCACAGCAGATGAATAATACTCTTGCGCAAGCCAGACGCCCGACGCAGGTTCAGCATCAGCCGCTGCGGGCAAACGCCCTGAGCGGCAACGACAGCCGCTCGGCCAACTGGCAGGCCCAGCACCAGCGCGGGCTGCAAAGCCGCCAGCAGCTGTCCGAACATCATACCGAACACCGTGAATTCCATCGTCGTTAAGGAAGCCGCTATGAACATGAAACCGATCGGTGGAATGCTGTTGTTGATGGTATCCACCTTCGCCTGCGCCCAGCAATCTTTCTCCACGCCTGAGCAGGCGGCCAATGCCCTGACGAAGGCCATCAGCGAGCAGAATGAGAGCGCGATGGCCGACCTGCTGGGGGATAACTGGCGCGACTATCTGCCACCTGAAGGGGTTGATCCGGAGGCGGTAGCTCGATTCCTGCGTGACTGGAAGATTAACCATCGTACCGAAATCAGCGGCGATATTGCCCATCTGTCAGTTGGCGATAACGGCTGGCAACTCCCCATACCGGTAGTGAAGAAAAAAGTGGGCTGGCAATTTGATATGCAGAAAGCGGCTGATGAGATCCTGACCCGCGAAATCGGCCGCAACGAACTCGCGGCTATCGAAGCGCTGCACGCCTACGTCGACGCACAGCAGAGCTACTACGCCATGAACCACCGCTATGCGCAGAAGATTGTCAGCACGCCAGGGCTAAAAGACGGCCTGTACTGGCCCATCTCGCCGGGCGAAGCGCCAAGCCCGCTAGGTCCCGCCTTCAGCCCGCCGGAGCCGGGTATGGGCTATCACGGCTATCGGTTCCGCATTCTGCCGGATAAAAATGGCTTTGCGATGGTTGCCTGGCCCGTGAGCTATGGTCAGACGGGGGTAATGAGCTTTGTCGTTAACCAGGATGACAAGGTGCATCAGGCAAATCTCGGCAACGATTCGGCACAAAAAGCGCAGGCGCTCGCTGCATACTACCCGGATAAAACCTGGCAGCCTGTCACCCCCCTGAACGCGGCGCATAAAAAAAGCGGCCTGAGGCCGCTTTTTTCATCTGAAGAAACTTATTTCTTCTTCGCTTTCGCGTTTGGCAGGTCGGTGATGCTACCTTCAAACACTTCTGCCGCCAGGCCCACGGACTCGTGCAGAGTCGGGTGAGCGTGGATGGTCAGCGCGATGTCTTCCGCGTCACAGCCCATTTCGATAGCCAGACCGATTTCACCCAGCAGCTCGCCGCCGTTGGTACCGACAATCGCACCACCGATCACGCGGTGAGTCTCTTTGTCGAAGATCAGTTTGGTCATACCGTCTGCGCAGTCGGATGCGATAGCACGGCCAGAAGCAGCCCACGGGAAGGTGGCGGTTTCGTAGCTGATGCCTTTCTCTTTCGCTTCTTTCTCAGTCAGACCGACCCATGCCACTTCTGGCTCGGTGTAGGCGATAGATGGGATCACTTTCGGATCGAAGTAGTGCTTCATGCCGGCGATAACTTCAGCGGCAACGTGACCCTCGTGAACACCTTTGTGCGCCAGCATTGGCTGACCGACGATATCGCCGATAGCAAAGATGTGCGGCACGTTGGTGCGCAGCTGTTTGTCAACGCGGATGAAGCCACGGTCGTCCACTTCCACGCCAGCTTTGCCCGCGTCGAGGTTTTTACCGTTCGGCACACGACCGATAGCCACCAGCACGGCGTCGTAACGCTGTGGTTCGGATGGGGCTTTTTTGCCTTCCATGGAAACGTAAATACCGTCTTCTTTCGCTTCAACGGCAGTCACTTTGGTTTCCAGCATCAGGTTGAATTTCTTGCTGATGCGTTTGGTGAAGACTTTAACGATGTCTTTGTCGGCAGCCGGGATAACCTGGTCGAACATTTCAACCACGTCGATCTCTGAACCCAGCGCATGGTACACGGTACCCATTTCCAGACCGATGATACCGCCGCCCATAACCAGCAGGCGCTTAGGAACGGTTTTCAGCTCCAGCGCATCGGTGGAATCCCACACGCGTGGATCTTCATGTGGAATGAATGGCAGTTCGATTGGGCGAGAGCCTGCCGCGATGATCGCGTTGTCGAAGTTAATCACGGTTTTGCCGTTTTCGCCTTCCACTTCCAGGGTGTTCGCACCGGTGAATTTACCCAGACCGTTTACCACTTTCACTTTACGGCCTTTGGCCATACCCGCCAGACCGCCGGTCAGCTGAGTGATAACTTTCTCTTTCCAGGTACGAATTTTGTCGATGTCGGTTTTCGGCTCGCCGAAGACGATACCGTGTTCAGCCAGCGCTTTGGCTTCTTCGATAACTTTCGCTACGTGCAGCAGCGCTTTAGAAGGGATACAGCCGACGTTCAGACAAACACCGCCGAGGGTGCTGTAACGTTCTACGATGACGGTTTCCAGACCTAAATCCGCGGCGCGAAATGCTGCGGAGTAACCTGCCGGGCCTGCCCCAAGTACTACGACCTGAGTTTTGATTTCTGTGCTCATCATGACCTCTTAATGTATACCCGTCGTCCACCGGGTCGTTCTATCCGCCCGTATTTTACAAAATTGTTAACAATTTTGAAACAACAAACGGCTCACGAATTATCGCTTTCACCAATAACCTCAAAAACCCCATGAGATTATCAGAAAAAAGCCGGCCGACTGGCCGGCTTTTCGATTACATCACCAGGCGGCGAATGTCGCTCAGCATGTTGTTGATGATGGTGATGAAACGCGCACCATCAGCCCCGTCGATCACGCGGTGGTCGAAGGACAGAGAGATTGGCATCATCAGACGCGGCACGAACTCTTTGCCATTCCATACCGGCTCCATCGCGGACTTGGACACACCGAGGATAGCCACTTCCGGCGCGTTCACAATCGGCGCGAAGTGGGTGGTACCCAGGCCGCCGATGCTGGAGATAGTGAAGCAGCCGCCCTGCATTTCGCCGGCAGTCAGCTTACCATCACGCGCTTTTTTGGAGATGGTGGTCAGTTCACGGGACAGCTCAGTGACGCTCTTCTTGTTCACGTCTTTGAAGACCGGAACAACCAGACCATTTGGCGTATCAACCGCAACACCGATGTTGATGTACTTCTTCAGCGTCAGCTTCTGGCCGTCTTCGGACAGGGAGCTGTTGAAGCGAGGCATCTGCTCAAGGGCAGCGGCAACCGCTTTCATGATGAAGACCACTGGAGTGAACTTCACGTCCAGCTTACGCTTCTCAGCTTCGGCGTTCTGCTGTTTACGGAACGCTTCCAGATCGGTGATATCGGTCTTATCGAAGTGGGTAACGTGCGGGATCATTACCCAGTTACGGCTCAGGTTAGCACCCGAGATTTTCTGGATACGGCCCAGTTCCACTTCTTCGATTTCACCGAACTTGCTGAAGTCCACTTTCGGCCATGGCAGCATGCCCGGGATACCGCCACCGGCAGCAGCAGGTGCAGCTTCGGCGCGTTTCACCGCGTCTTTCACGTAAGCCTGAACGTCTTCGCGCAGGATACGGCCTTTACGGCCAGTGCCCTTCACTTTCGCCAGGTTCACACCGAATTCGCGCGCCAGGCGACGAATCAGCGGAGTCGCGTGGACGTAAGCGTCGTTTTCAGCGAACTCAGATTTTTCTGCTTTAGCAGCAGGGGCAGCAGCCGGTTTAGCAGCCTGAGCCGGTGCAGCAGCCGGTGCCGGAGCAGCCACGGCAGCTGGAGCGGCGGCAGGTGCTGCGCCTTCCACTTCGAAGACCATGATCAGAGAGCCGGTAGATACTTTGTCGCCGGTGCTGATTTTGATCTCTTTAACGGTACCCGCGAACGGCGCAGGGACTTCCATAGAAGCCTTGTCGCCTTCAACGGTGATCAGTGACTGTTCAGCGGCAACTTTGTCGCCCACTTTTACCATCACTTCGGTCACTTCAACTTCGTCACCGCCGATGTCCGGTACGTTAACGTCTTTCACGCCGCCAGCAGCCGCTGGTGCAGCAGCCGGAGCCGGAGCAGCTTCCGCTTTCGCTGGAGCCGCAGCGCCTTCAGCGCCCGCCACTTCGAAAATCATGATCAGGGAACCTGTAGACACTTTGTCGCCGGTGTTGATCTTGATCTCTTTAACGGTACCCGCGAACGGTGCCGGCACTTCCATAGAGGCTTTGTCGCCTTCTACGGTGATCAGTGACTGCTCGGCCGCAACGGTATCGCCCACTTTCACCAGGATTTCAGTGACTTCAACTTCGTCACCGCCGATGTCAGGCACGTTCACTTCTTTCGCTGCCGCGGCCGCTGCTGGAGCAGCAGCAGGTGCTGCTTCTTTCTTCTCTTCCTGCGCAGGTGCAGCAGCTGCTGCACCGTCGGCGGAATCGAAAATCATGATCAGTTTACCGGTCTCGGTTTTATCGCCAACAGAGACTTTGATCTCTTTAACGATGCCAGCCTGAGGAGACGGGACTTCCATAGAAGCTTTGTCGCCTTCTACGGTGATCAGCGACTGTTCAGCTTCAACTTTGTCGCCCACTTTGACCAGGATCTCGGTGATTTCAACTTCATCAGCCCCGATGTCCGGTACATTGATTTCGATAGCCATTATTCTTTTACCTCTTACGCCAGACGCGGGTTAACTTTATCTGCATCGATGTTGAATTTGGTAATTGCGTCTGCAACCACTTTCTTATCGATTTCGCCACGTTTAGCCAGTTCGCCCAGTGCTGCTACTACCACGTAGGAAGCATCAACTTCGAAGTGGTGACGCAGGTTTTCGCGGCTGTCAGAACGACCGAAGCCGTCAGTACCCAGTACGCGATAATCATCAGCTGGAACGTAAGTACGAACCTGCTCAGCGAACAGTTTCATATAGTCAGTAGACGCCACCGCTGGCGCGTCGTTCATCACCTGAGCGATGTACGGAACGCGTGGGGTTTCCATTGGGTGCAGCATGTTCCAGCGCTCACAATCCTGGCCATCACGCGCCAGTTCAGTGAAGGAGGTAACAGAGTACACATCGGAACCCACACCGTAGTCTTTCGCCAGGATCTGCGCTGCTTCACGAACGTGACGCAGGATAGAACCGGAGCCCAGCAGCTGAACTTTACCTTTGCTACCTTCGATGGTTTCGAGTTTGTAGATACCTTTACGGATACCTTCCTCGGCACCTGCTGGCATTGCCGGCATGTGGTAGTTTTCGTTCAGGGTGGTGATGTAGTAGTAAATATTCTCTTGCGCTTCACCGTACATGCGCTGCAAGCCGTCATGCATGATGACTGCCACTTCGTACGCGTAAGACGGGTCGTAAGAGATACAGTTAGGGATAGTCAGAGACTGAATGTGGCTGTGACCATCTTCGTGCTGTAGACCTTCACCGTTCAGGGTCGTACGACCAGAAGTACCACCGATCAGGAAGCCGCGAGCCTGCTGGTCGCCTGCCTGCCAGCACAGGTCACCGATACGCTGGAACCCGAACATGGAGTAGTAGATGTAGAACGGGATCATCGGCAGGTTATTGGTGCTGTAAGAAGTCGCAGCAGCCAGCCAGGATGCGCCTGCACCCAGTTCGTTGATACCTTCCTGAAGGATCTGACCTTTCTCGTCTTCTTTGTAGTATGCAACCTGCTCACGGTCCTGCGGGGTGTACTGCTGACCGTTCGGGCTGTAGATACCGATCTGACGGAACAGACCTTCCATACCGAAAGTACGCGCTTCGTCGGCGATGATTGGAACCAGACGATCTTTGATCGACTTGTTCTTCAGCATCACGTTCAGGGCACGAACGAAAGCGATAGTGGTAGAGATCTCTTTGTTCTGCTCTTCCAGCAGCTGAGAGAAATCTTCCAGCGCTGGCAGTTCCAGCTTCTCGGTGAAGTTAGGCTGACGAGCAGGCAGGTAGCCTTTCAGCGCCTGACGACGTTCGTGCAGGTACTTGTGCTCTTCAGAACCTTCCGGGAAGGTGATGTAAGACAGTTTTTCTACCTGCTCATCGGTCACTGGAACGTTGAAACGATCGCGGATATAACGCACGCCGTCCATGTTCATTTTCTTAACCTGGTGAGCGATGTTTTTACCTTCTGCGGTATCACCCATGCCGTAACCTTTAATGGTGTGGGCCAGGATCACAGTCGCTTTACCTTTGGTTTCACGCGCTTTTTTCAGTGCAGCGTAAACTTTCTTCGGATCGTGACCACCGCGGTTCAGCGCCCAGATCTGCTCGTCAGTCCAGTCTGCAACCAGGGCTGCGGTTTCAGGATATTTGCCGAAGAAGTGCTCACGAACGTAGGCACCGTCTTTGGATTTGAAGGTCTGGTAGTCGCCGTCAACGGTTTCGTTCATCAGCTGGATCAGTTTACCGCTGGTGTCTTTGCGCAGCAGCTCATCCCAACGACCGCCCCACATCACTTTGATCACGTTCCAGCCAGCACCTGCGAAGATGCCTTCCAGTTCGTTGATGATCTTGCCGTTACCGGTTACCGGACCATCCAGACGTTGCAGGTTACAGTTGATGATGAAGCACAGGTTGTCCAGCTTCTCACGGGTCGCGATGGTGATCGCGCCTTTAGATTCTGGCTCATCCATTTCACCGTCGCCCAGGAAGGCGTAAACGGTCTGCTCAGAGGTGTCTTTCAGACCACGGTGTTCCAGGTACTTCAGGAATTTAGCCTGATAGATCGCACCGATTGGACCCAGACCCATAGATACGGTCGGGAACTGCCAGAACTCAGGCATCAGTTTAGGGTGCGGGTAAGAAGACAGACCCTTACCGTGAACTTCCTGACGGAAGTTGTTCATCTGCTCTTCAGTCAGACGACCTTCCAGGAAGGCACGTGCATAGATGCCCGGAGAGATGTGGCCCTGGAAGTACACCAGATCGCCGCCATCTTTCTCGTTAGCTGCACGGAAGAAGTGGTTGAAGCACACTTCGTAAATGGTCGCAGAAGACTGGAAGGACGCCATGTGGCCACCCAGTTCCAGGTCTTTCTTGGATGCGCGCAGAACGGTCATGATGGCGTTCCAGCGGATAGCAGAACGGATACGGCGTTCCAGATCCAGATTGCCCGGGTATTCCGGTTCGTCTTCGACGGCAATCGTGTTTACGTAGTTGCTAGCCCCTGCACCTGAAGCCACTTTCACGCCGCCTTTGCGTGCTTCTGAAAGCAGCTGATCAATCAGATACTGAGCGCGCTCAACACCTTCTTCACGGATGACCGATTCGATCGCCTGTAGCCAGTCGCGAGTTTCGATCGGATCCACGTCATTTTGGAGACGTTCTGACATGGGGGTATTCCTTATCTATCTAATACGTTGATTTGTCTGGAACCTGTCCCATTGTATTTTCGCCAGAAAACACAATAAGACAGGTTCTGCGTTTAGTTGCCGCGCTCTAAAAGTACCTGGCGCTTAATCCTTTCGTTGCTGTATGCGGCGTAATGAACGTTCGCGACGCGATTGTTCACGGCTGCGGTCCAGCAAGATTTCCTCAATGAAAGCCAGATGGCGGTGCGACGCTTCGCGCGCCTGCTCCGGTTCCCCGGCCATTATCGCCTCGAATACTCGGGTGCGATGGTTGCTTACCAGCGGGAGCATCTCCCGACGGGCATACAACAATTCAAAATTCTGACGAACGTTCTGGGCCAGCATCGGCTCCATGCAGCGTAGCAGATGGAGGAGCACCACGTTGTGCGCCGCTTCGGTGACGGCAATTTGATACTGGACGACGGCATTGGACTCGGCGTCTAAATCGCCGGACTGCTGTGCCCGTTCAATGGCCTGATGCAGCTCGCGAATACGTACGCGGTCTTCATCAGTGCTGCGAAGGGCGGCGTAATAAGCCGCGATACCTTCCAGCGCGTGACGGGTCTCAAGCAGATCAAACTGGGATTCTGGGTGGTCAGAGAGAAGTTCTACCAGCGGGTCGCTGAAGCTCTGCCACAGGCTGTTTTGCACAAAGGTTCCGCCACCCTGGCGACGGAGCAACAGGCCCTTTGCTTCGAGACGTTGAATCGCCTCACGCAGAGAGGGGCGTGAAACGTCGAACTGTTTTGCCAGCTCGCGTTCTGGCGGGAGCTTCTCGCCCGGGCGCAGTGTCCCTTCGAGAATCAAAAACTCCAGCTGCTGCTCAATCACATCGGAAAGTTTTGGTTGGCGAATTTTGCTGTAGGCCATATTCCCTGTCTTACGCCTTTTTGCCCGGAGTCAATTGGTCTTACCAATTTCATGTTCGTATCGCTAAAGTAACAAAGTATTCACCTTCTGTCCATATTGGTTTTGATTGAAATCAGTAAACCCGGCACATTTTAACAACCTTACAGAACTAACGTTTCAGGAATGTAACTTTGCACAAATGAAATGGTTACTACCAAAGAGGCAGTTTTAACCATAATGAAACGAGGGTTTTTGCAATCTGAAGCGATTCAACAAGGCAAAAAATGAAAATTCGCCCTCTTCTGACGCATTTCTATTCTATAGGTTGGGGTATGAGGGGTTAACGTACCGATTTACAATTGGTTTCTTTTTATTCAAGTCGTCTTCATCCCTTCATAAAGCAGGTGCATTCGCTGGCACTTACCACTATTCTTGCGCTAACGGAAGCCATCTCCGCTTTTTTCGGTATCGTTAACCGTAAAGAAATAAATACAGAATATGGACTTTCATAATTACACACGCACAGCGTGAACATAACAACCACACACGAGGTTTCAAATGGAAGCTCAACAGCATGGCGATCAGCTAAAGCGCGGCCTTAAAAACCGCCATATACAGCTCATCGCCCTGGGCGGTGCTATTGGTACTGGCCTGTTTCTGGGCAGTGCATCGGTTATCCAGTCGGCCGGTCCGGGCATTATTCTGGGGTACGCGATTGCGGGTTTTATTGCATTTCTGATTATGCGCCAGTTAGGTGAAATGGTTGTTGAGGAGCCGGTCGCAGGCTCATTCAGCCACTTCGCCTATAAATACTGGGGCAGCTTCGCAGGTTTCGCCTCGGGGTGGAACTACTGGGCTCTGTACGTTCTGGTTGCCATGGCCGAGCTGACCGCCGTTGGGAAATACATTCAGTTCTGGTACCCGGAGATCCCCACCTGGGCGTCTGCGGCGGCCTTCTTCGTCATTATCAATGCCATTAACCTGACCAACGTAAAAGTGTTTGGTGAGATGGAGTTCTGGTTTGCCATCATCAAAGTGATTGCCGTTGTAGCGATGATCATCTTCGGCGGCTGGCTGCTGTTCAGCGGCAACGGCGGTCCACAGGCCACCGTGCGCAACCTTTGGGAGCAAGGCGGGTTCCTGCCGCACGGCATGACCGGTCTGGTGATGATGATGGCAATTATCATGTTCTCCTTCGGCGGTCTGGAGCTGGTGGGCATCACCGCCGCGGAAGCCGACAACCCGGAGCAGAGCATCCCGAAAGCCACTAACCAGGTTATCTACCGTATTCTGATCTTCTATGTGGGCTCCCTGGCGGTCCTGCTCTCCCTGCTGCCATGGACGCGCGTGACGGCGGATACCAGCCCGTTTGTGCTCATCTTCCACGAGCTGGGCGACACCTTCGTGGCGAACGCGCTCAACGTCGTGGTGCTGACCGCCGCGCTCTCCGTTTATAACAGCTGCGTTTACTGCAACAGCCGTATGCTGTTCGGCCTGGCGCAACAGGGCAACGCACCGAAAGCGCTGCTTACCGTTGATAAGCGTGGCGTACCGGTTAATACCATCATCGTGTCGGCGGTCGTGACGGCGCTGTGCGTTCTGATTAACTACCTGGCACCGGAATCTGCCTTCGGTCTGCTGATGGCGCTGGTGGTTTCCGCGCTGGTGATTAACTGGGCGATGATTAGCCTCGCGCACATCAAGTTCCGCCGCGCCAAGCACCAGCAGGGCGTAACCACGCGCTTCCCTGCCCTGCTCTATCCGCTGGGGAACTGGGTTTGCCTGCTGTTCATGGCAGCTGTGCTGGTCATCATGCTCATCACCCCAGGCATGGCGATTTCCGTCTACCTGATCCCGGTCTGGATTGCGATCCTCGGCGTGGGTTATATGGTGAAACAGAAAAATGCCAAAACGGTGAAAGCGCACTAAGTGTTTTCTCGCTGTACTCGCGGTTGCGGGTACAGCGTCTTGTTACCTTCCTCACAAATTCGCGCCTACAGCAAAATCCTCCATATCACCGCCTTTATATTGCAACGCATATATTCGTTTGCCAGCGAATAATTCTCTCCATACCGAAACCCGGAGAGCTGTCGATGAATAACAACAAACTGTCAGTAAAAGAAAAGATCGGCTATGGCATGGGTGACGCCGGATGCAACATTATCTTTGGCGCCATCATGTTATTTGTTAACTACTTTTATACGGATATTTTTGGTCTGGCTCCTGCACTGGTTGGCGTTTTACTCCTGTCCGTACGCGTCATTGATGCCATCACGGACCCAATTATGGGCGCGATTGCCGACCGTACCCGCAGCAAATATGGCCGGTTTCGTCCATGGCTGCTGTGGATTGCCTTCCCCTATGCGCTGTTCAGCATTCTGATGTTCACCACGCCGGAGTGGAGCTATAACAGCAAAGTTATCTATGCCTTTGTCACCTACTTCCTGCTGTCGCTGACCTATACGGCTATCAACATTCCCTACTGCTCGCTGGGCGGCGTGATCACCAACGATCCGAAAGAGCGCGTTGCCTGCCAGTCCTACCGTTTTGTTATGGTTGGTATCGCCACTCTGCTGCTGTCGCTAACGCTCCTGCCGATGGCCGACTGGTTCGGTGGGGATAACAAAGCCAAAGGCTACCAGATGGCGATGACCGTGCTGGCGCTGATTGGTACCTGCATGTTCCTGTTCTGCTTCGCCACGGTGCGCGAGCGCGTGCGTCCGGCAGTGCAAACCCATGACGAACTGAAAAACGACCTGAAAGACGTGTGGAAGAATGACCAGTGGGTGCGGATCCTGCTGTTAACCCTGTGCAACGTCTGCCCTGGCTTTATCCGCATGGCGGCCACCATGTATTACGTCACCTGGGTCATGGGGCAAAGCACCCATTTCGCCACGCTGTTTATCAGCCTGGGCGTGGTCGGCATGATGTTCGGCAGTATGCTGGCGAAAGTGCTGACCGACCGCTGGTGTAAGCTGAAGGTCTTCTTCTGGACCAACATCGTGCTGGCGATTTTCTCCTGCGCCTTTTACTTCTTCGACCCGAAAGCGACGACAACCATTGTCGTGCTCTACTTCCTGCTGAACATTCTGCACCAGATCCCGTCACCGCTGCACTGGTCGCTGATGGCCGACGTGGACGACTACGGTGAATGGAAAACCGGGAAACGCATCACCGGGATCAGCTTCTCCGGCAACATCTTCTTCCTGAAGCTGGGTCTGGCGATTGCCGGGGCAATGGTCGGCTTCCTGCTCTCCTGGTACGGCTACGACGCGGGCGCAAAAGCGCAGAGCGCGGACGCCATCAACGGGATCGTGCTGCTGTTTACCGTCATTCCCGGCATTGGATACTTAATTACCGCGGGCGTAGTACGTCTGCTGAAAGTGGACCGTGAGACCATGAAGCAGATCCAGTCCGATCTGGAAAAGCGTCGCACCAACTATCGCGAGCTGAACGATTATCAGGAACTCAAAGCCGCTGAGACTAAATAAGGAAAGCCGAATGCAAACCTGGCCAAACCCGTTTATTGAACAACGCGCCGACCCGTATATCCTGCGTCACGATGGGCAATATTACTTTATCGCCTCCGTACCGGAGTACGATCGGCTGGCGATCCGCCGCGCGGACTCGCTGGAAGGTTTACGCGATGCCGAAGAGGTGATTGTCTGGCGCAAGCCCGACACCGGCCCGATGAGCCAGCTGATCTGGGCGCCGGAGCTGCATCATATCGACGGCAGGTGGTACATCTATTTTGCCGCCACGCATACCCAGGCGCTTGATCAGCTCGGGATGTTCCAGCATCGCATGTTCGCCATTGAATGCGCAGATCGCGATCCGCTCACCGGTACGTGGGTGGAAAAAGGGCAAATCAAAACCCCGTTTGACACCTTCGCGCTGGATGCCACCACCTTTGTTCATCAGGGTAAACGCTGGTATCTGTGGGCACAAAAAGCCCCGGATATTTCCGGTAACTCCAATCTTTACCTGTGTGAAATGGAAAATCCGTGGACGCTGAAAGGCGAGCCGGTGATGCTCAGTAAACCGGAATATGACTGGGAGTGCCGTGGGTTCTGGGTCAACGAAGGCCCGGCGGTGCTGTTCCATGGCGATAAGCTGTTTATCAGCTATTCCGCCAGCGCCACCGACGAGAACTACTGCATGGGATTACTGTGGGCAGACCTGAATGCCGATCCGCAAAACCCGGCTAACTGGCATAAATCCCCACGCCCGGTGTTCGTCACCAGCTACGAAAACCGTCAGTATGGGCCAGGCCATAACAGCTTTACGCAGACGCCGGAAGGCGAAGATGTGCTGGTCTACCACGCGCGAAACTACACTGAAATTGAAGGCGATCCGCTTTACGATCCCAATCGCCATACTCGCCTGAAACTCGTCCGCTGGAACGAAAACGGGATGCCTGACTTCGGCATCCCGCCCGCGGATACGCCGTAACGGCTTCGGCGCGCTGGCTCAGACCAGCGTGCCGTAAATCGTTAGCAGCGCCACAATCACCACCACCACAAAGGATGTTTTCTTCGCCATCGAGACGGCAGCTTTTGGCGTTGCGACTTTATCCGTGTGCGGCTCACGCGCCAGCGAGAACTGTGCCAGTCGGGTTAAAACCTGATACTGCGAGGTATGGCGGTCTGCAAGGGAGACAAACCACGCGGGCAGCGCCTTTTCACCGTGACCGATGAGGGCATAGACCACGCCTACCAGACGCACCGGAAGCCAGTCGAGCACGTGCAGGATGGCATCAATGCCGGACTGTAGACGTTCATGCGGCGTAAGATAGCGGGCAAGCCAGGTCTGCCAGGCGCGCAGGAACGCATAACCCATCAGCAGTACCGGCCCCCAGGGTCCGCCCACCACGAACCAGAACAGCGGCGCCAGGTAGTAACGGAAGTTAATCCACAGCAGCGCGTTTTGCAGCTCCCGCAGAAACTCGCGTTCATCGCAATCCGGCGGTACGCCGTGGATCATCGTCAACTCGCTCGCCATCGCGCCGCGCGCGTGGGCATCGTCCCGGGAAGCGGCTTTCAGATACGCGTGATAGTGCAAACGCACCTTGCCCGCGCCAATACACAGCACGCCGAGCAGGATCCACACCACCAGCAGCGGCACGTTGAAAAAGAGGCCGTAAAGCGAGCGCAGCAACAGGAACGTAATCGCCATCACGCCTGCCGCCATCAGCAGCGTGCGCAGCATGGAAAAATGCCTGATGCGGCGGAATAACACCTCCAGCCGGTGATCCAGATGCCAGTGCTCGCCGAGCTTAAACAGGCGTTCAGCGATCATAACCAGCAGCATGGTAAACAACGTCATGTTATCTCCTTATCTGACGACGTGGTAAGCATGGCGTGAAACCGGGACCAGTCAAACGCCGGGCCGGGGTCGGTTTTTCTTTCCGGGGCGATGTCGCTGTGCCCTGTAATATTGTCTGCAATGGCGGGATAGCGCCCGATTAACGTTTGCGTTACAGCAACCAGTTTCTCATATTGCGCATCGGTGTAAGGCGTGGTGTCCGTTCCTTCCAGTTCAATTCCAATAGAGAAATCATTGCACCGCTCGCGCCCCTGATACATCGACACGCCAGCATGCCAGGCTCGCTTATCAAAAGGAACATACTGAACCACTTCGCCATCACGACGGATCAGACAGTGCGCCGATACGCGCAGATGCGCAATCTCAGCAAAGAAGGGGTGGGCATCGGGATCTATCGTTCCAGTGAATAACGCATCGATCCACGGACCGCCAAACTCACCCGGCGGGAGACTAATATTGTGAACCACCAGCAGTGTGGGCTTTTCATCCTCCGGGCGGCAGTCGTGGTGCGGCGACGGTACATGCCGCGCGTCCACCAGCCATCCGTTTTCTAACAACATGCTGGAACTCCTTATCTATGGTGCTGTTACTCGGTTCAGAGTAGCATGTTTCAATATTATGATTCGTTACCAATTTGGAGTTTTATCATGCCGCCTCGCCGCTATAACCCCGACCACCGACGTGACGCGCTTCTGGAACGTATTAATAGTGATATCCCGGCAAGCGTTGCCCATGCCCTGAAAGAAGATCTCGGCGGCGACGTCAGCGCCGATAACGATATTACCGCCCAATTGTTGCCAAAAGAGACACGCTCGCATGCGGTGATCATCACCCGCGAAGCGGGGGTTTTCTGCGGCAAACGCTGGGTTGAGGAGGTCTTTACCCAGCTGGCAGGCGACGAGGTGCAGGTAACATGGCACGTTGAAGACGGTGATGCGGTCACGGCGAATCAGCCACTGTTCGAGCTGGACGGCCCGTCCCGCGTCTTGCTGACCGGTGAACGCACCGCGCTCAATTTTGTGCAAACGCTCTCTGGCGTTGCCAGTGAAGTACGCCGCTACGTTGACCTGCTGGCAGGCACCCGCACGCAGTTGCTGGATACCCGTAAAACCCTGCCGGGCCTGCGCACCGCGCTGAAATACGCGGTACTCTGCGGTGGCGGTGCCAACCATCGTCTGGGGCTATCCGATGCCTTCCTGATCAAAGAGAACCACATTATTGCCTCTGGCTCGGTGCGTCAGGCCGTGGAAAAAGCCTTCTGGCTACATCCGGATGTGCCGGTCGAAGTGGAAGTGGAAACGCTGGAGGAGCTGGACGAGGCCATTAAAGCGGGGGCTGACATCATCATGCTCGATAACTTCGACACGGAGCAGATGCGTGAAGCGGTCAAACGCACAAACGGCCAGGCGCAGCTTGAGGTGTCCGGCAACGTGACGTTCGACACCATCCGCGAATTTGCTGAAACCGGCGTCGATTACATCTCCGTTGGCGCCCTGACCAAGCACGTCCGCGCCCTCGACCTCTCGATGCGCTTCAAATAAATTATCCTCCCCTCTCCGCCCGGAGAGGGGAAATACGAAACCGCTCGCAATTACGCTGTCCTTCTCTGCAACACTGAATCATTTCCCTGAAAGCCCCTTCACGTTCACGCTTTTGTCCCTCGTTTCTGCATGCTGGCACTGCCACAGTAGCGCCACTTAACGTAAGGAGCAGACATGAACAGACAACAAGGATTTACCCTGATTGAGCTAATGGTGGTCATTGGCATTATTGCCATCCTGAGCGCCATTGGCGTTCCGGCCTATCAGAACTACCTGCGAAAAGCGGCGCTCACCGATATGCTGCAAACGTTCATCCCCTACCGCACCGCCATTGAGCTTTGCGCCCTGGATCGTGGTGGTGTGGATAGCTGCGACGCAGGCACCAATGGCATCCCCTCCCCGACAACCACACGTTACGTTTCAGCGATGAGCGTGGCAAAGGGGGCCGTATCGTTAACAGGGCAGGAAAGCCTTAACGGACTTGAAGTGCTCATGACACCGATCTGGAGCGACGGTAACGGTATGACGGGCTGGACGCGTGACTGCAAAATTGCGTCCGACACGGCGCTCAGACAAGCCTGTGAAGATGTTTTCCGCTTCGACAACAACTGACAGGAGTGGACAATGAATACCGAACAGCTAATGACGCTCTGTCAGCGCCATCACGCACTGCTACTCGCAAGCGACACCGATATGATCAGCATTGCGGTGGTGGGTAATCCTGCCTCTGAGCTGATGGAAGCGTTACGCTTCGCCACGCAGAAGCGTATTGATATTGAGTGCTGGACGGCAGAACGGATGGAAAAACGGCTTCAGTCCGTCTCATCATCACACCTGCCGGGCATAGCGCCAAACTCAGCCGCTGACGTGCTCAGTACAACCTTGCAGCAGGCAGTAAACCAGCGGGCTTCTGACATCCATATTGAACCGACGGAGCACGGCTACCAGATCCGTTTGCGAATCGACGGTGTTCTCTACCCGCAACTGCCGATCTCTGCCGCCCTCGGGACGACGCTTGCCGCACGCCTGAAGGTGCTGGGCCAACTGGATATTGCGGAGCGCCGCCTGCCGCAGGACGGCCAGTTTACGGTGGAGCTGGCAAGCGTCCCCGTCTCTTTTCGTATCGCAACCCTTCCCTGTAGTGGTGGAGAAAAAATCGTGCTTCGTCTGCTTCACCAGGTACAGCAGGCACTGGAGCTTGAACAGCTGGGGATGAGCGCAGACCAGCAGGCCCGTTTTGCCGGGGCGCTTAACAGCCCTCAGGGGTTGATTCTGGTCACCGGCCCGACCGGTAGCGGGAAAACGGTGACGCTGTACAGCGCGTTACAGGCGCGAAATACCCCTGACGTCAATATTTGCAGCGTGGAAGATCCCGTTGAAATCCCGCTTGCAGGCTTAAACCAGACGCAGATTAATCCGCGTGCGGGGCTGACCTTCCAGAGCGTGCTGCGTGCCCTGCTCAGGCAGGATCCTGACATCATTATGGTGGGTGAAATTCGTGACGGCGAAACGGCAGAAATTGCCATTAAGGCGGCGCAAACCGGACATCTGGTGCTGTCCACCCTCCATACTAACTCGACGACTGAAACGCTGGTACGGCTGCAACAGATGGGCGTCGCGCGCTGGATGATCTCTTCGGCGCTCTCGATGGTGATTGCCCAGCGACTGGTGCGCCGTTTATGTCCGTACTGCCGACAGGAAGCCAGCCGCCACACCGAATTACCCCGCACGCTGTGGCCCCGGCCGCTTCCTCGCTGGCAACCCACCGGCTGCGATCGCTGCTACCACGGTTTTTATGGTCGCGTAGCCATTTTTGAAGTGCTCGTCATCGACGACACGCTGCGGCAGGCCATCGCCAGCGGAGCAAGCACGGAGGTGATTGGGTCCAGCGCTCGTCAGGCGGGAATGACCTCTTTGTTTGAGCATGGCTGCATGGCCGTAGAGCAAGGGCTGACCACGCTCGAAGAGCTGTTGCGCGTCCTGGGAATGCCCGATGGCTGCTAATTCGCTCTGGCGCTGGCGTGCCCTGAACACCGAGGGGGAGGTGCAAACCGGCACCCTCTGGGCCATCGACCGTGGCGCAGCTTACACGGCTCTGGTGCTTAAACAACTGCACCCGCTGGCGCTGAAACGCTGCCAGCAACGCCACCGATGGCAAGTGCAGCACTGCTACGATATTTTTCGCCAGCTCGCCACGCTGCTACAGGCTGGACTCACGCTATCCCAAAGCCTGCACATGCTGGCGGAACAGCATCCTTTGCAGCACTGGCAGGCGCTGCTGCACAGTCTTGCTGATGACCTGAGCGAAGGTTGCGCCCTGTCAGAGGCCATGAAGAAATGGCCAGAGGTGTTTAGCCCTCTTTATGTCTCAATGGTGAAGACGGGTGAGCTGACGGGTAAGCTCGAAGCCTGCTGCCGTCAGCTTGCGCAGCAACAAAAATCCCAGCAGCAGCTCAGTGCGAAGGTGAAGAAAGCGCTGCGCTATCCGCTGATCATCCTGACGCTGGCCGTTTTCGTGGTGCTGGCGATGGTCACGCTGGTTTTGCCTGAGTTTGCTGCAATCTACAAAACGTTCAACACCCCGCTCCCTTTGCTCACGCAGGCAGTCATGGGGCTGGCGGCCTTGGTTCAGGCGCATATCCTCACCCTTTTGGCCCTGCTCGTGGCAATGGTTGTAATCGCCTGTAAGCTGCGGCGGCATCCACGCTGGCAGTATGTCTTGTTACACGTACCGGTGATGGGCACGCTGACGCGCGGGCAAAAACTGGGACAGATTTTTACCGTGCTGTCATTAACCCAGCAGGCCGGAATTGCCTTTTTACAAGGACTGGAGAGTGTGGAGGAGACCGTTGAGAGGGGCTACTGGCAGGAGAAACTCCGTGAGATACGCAGCGATATCGAACAGGGGATGCCCGTGTGGTCCTCCTTCCAGAAGGCCTCTGTTTTTACGCCACTGTGTATTCAGCTCATTCGCACCGGAGAAGTGTCGGGTTCACTGGATGTGATGCTGATGAATCTGGCCCGCCACCATACGGAACAGACATTTCAGCAGGCAGACAATCTGGCAGCGCTTCTTGAGCCTTTGCTACTGGTCGTGACGGGTCTGATTATTGGCACGCTGGTGGTGGCAATGTATTTGCCGATTTTCCATCTGGGGGATGCAATGAGCGCGGGGTAATGCTGGCGCACGGACGCGCGCCAGCCGTAGCCGTCAGAGGCTATTGAATACGCGGTTTTCCTGCTCCTGAACGCGGATAAACGTCGTGCGTTTCGTCAGCTCTTTCAGGCGGGAAGCACCAACGTAGGTGCAGGCAGAACGCAGACCGCCGAGGATATCGCGCGCCGTGTTTTCGACCGGACCACGCAGTGGCAGCTTAACGGTTTTGCCTTCCGCCGCACGGTATTTCGCGACACCGCCCACGTGACGGGTCATCGCGGATTCAGAGCTCATTCCGTAGAACAGCATGAACTTCTCACCGTTTTCTTCCACCACGGTACCGCCGCTCTCTTCGTGGCCTGCCAGCATGCCGCCGAGCATCACGAAATCCGCGCCGCCGCCGAAGGCTTTCGCGACATCGCCTGGCATGGTGCAGCCACCGTCGCTGATGATCTGGCCGCCCAGACCGTGCGCAGCGTCAGCGCATTCAATTACCGCAGACAGCTGCGGATAACCCACACCGGTTTTCACGCGCGTGGTGCAAACGGACCCCGGGCCAATGCCAACTTTTACAATGTCGGCCCCGGAGAGGATCAGCTCTTCACACATTTCACCGGTCACCACGTTGCCCGCGATGATGGTTTTGGTTGGCCAGGCCTCACGTGCCTTGCTGACGAACTGAACGAAATGCTCGGAATAACCATTTGCCACGTCAATGCAGACAAAATTCAGCGCTGGATTGGCGTTCAGGATCTGTTTGGTTTTCTCGAAATCTGCATCAGAGGTACCGGTCGAGACCATCACATGCTTCACCACGTCAGCCGAGGCGGAGGCGACAAACGCATCCCACTCTTCAGCGCTGTAGTGTTTGTGTACCGCAGTAAGGATGTCGAATTGCGCCAGTGCGGTCGCCATCTCGAAGGTCCCGACGGTATCCATGTTGGCCGCGATAATCGGCACGCCAGACCACGTCTGACCGGAATGCTTAAAGGTGAATTGACGTTCGAGTTCAACGTCTGAGCGACTTTTCAGTGTAGAGCGTTTAGGGCGGATAAGAACGTCTTTGAAACCTAACTTCAGATCTTCTTCGATACGCATGTGCGGATTCCTGGGGTTAGAGGCAAATATATTAAAAGCACAACTCCAGTGACGCTATCATACGCACTAATACCTGCTCCGCAAGACTGCGAAATTCTCTTTTTTTACGCTACAATCCTATAAATTTACCTGGTAAAAAGCGGGTAAAGAGAGCTAAACATTGGCTGTTGTAAGTTTGAATTTTAAACAACTGATTTTAAAACTGAATAATTCCCAGGATCTGATTTAATGGGGTATATCGTCGCATTAACCGGCGGCATCGGTAGTGGTAAAAGCACCGTTGCGCACGCGTTTGCTCGTCTCGGCATCACGATTATCGACGCCGATATCATTGCCCGTCAGGTGGTAGAACCCAATACACCCGCCTTAAACGCCATCGAAGCGCATTTTGGTCGCCGTGTGATACAGGCTGACGGCACCCTGAATCGTCGGCAGCTGCGTGAGTGCATATTTTCCGATCCAGCGGAAAAAGCCTGGCTTAATGCCCTGCTCCACCCCATTATCCACCAGGAAACTCAGCGTCAGATTGCCGCAGCCAGTTCGCCCTATGTGTTGTGGGTGGTCCCGTTACTGGTGGAAAATCAGCTTCAAAATAAAGCAGACAGAACGCTGGTGATTGACGTTTCCCGCGAAACGCAAATCCAGAGAACCATGGCGCGTGACCATGTTTCACGCGAGCATGCTGAACAAATTCTTGCCGCACAGGCCACGCGCGAAGCGCGCCTCGCCGTTGCGGATGATGTTATTGATAATAACGGCGCACCAGATGCTATTGCATCGGATGTTGCTCGTCTGCACGCGCAGTATCTGACCTTCGCCGCGCAGGCCGTTGCACAGGAAAAACCATAATGTCGACTCATATCCTTTTTGAGCACCCGCTTAACGAAAAAATGCGTACCTGGCTACGCATAGAATTTCTTATTCAACAGCTTTCACAACATCTGCCTGTCAACGATCACGCCACCGCGCTGCATTTTTTCCGCAACGTGGGCGATCTGCTGGATGTGATTGAACGCGGCGACGTCCGCACTGAGCTGTTGAAAGAGCTGGAGCGCCAGCAGCGTAAATTACAGGCCTGGGCCGAAGTACCGGGCGTGGATCAAAGTCGAATTGACGCTTTACGCAAGCAGCTGAAAAACAGCAGCACAACCCTGATGGCCGCGCCGCGCGTTGGCCAGTTTTTACGAGAGGATCGTCTGATTGCGCTGGTGCGCCAGCGCCTGAGCATACCGGGCGGATGCTGTAGCTTTGACCTGCCAACGCTGCATATGTGGCTGCACATGCCGCAGGAACAGCGCGATCGCCAGGTGAACAGCTGGCTGGGCAGCCTGGAGCCGATGAATCAGACGTTATCCCTGATCCTCGATCTTGTGCGTAACTCTGCCCCGTTCCGCAAACAAACCAGTCTCAACGGTTTTTATCAGGATAACGGCGACGACGCCGATCTTCTGCGCCTGAATCTGTCTCTTGGCGAGCAGCTTTACCCGCAAATTTCCGGACATAAAAGCCGTTTCGCGATCCGCTTTATGCCGCTGGACAGTGAACATGGCACCGTGCCGGAACGCCTCGATTTTGAACTGGCCTGTTGTTAAGGAGTGCCAATGTCTGACGTAACCACCGTAAACTGCCCAACCTGTGGGAAAACTGTCGTCTGGGGAGACGTAAGTCCATTTCGCCCATTCTGCTGTAAGCGCTGTCAGCTTATAGACCTGGGCGAATGGGCGGCGGAAGAGAAACGCATCCCGAGCGAAGGCGATCTCTCGGATAGCGATGACTGGAGCGAAAACCAGCAGTAACGTTCAAAGCCTGCTGGCGCGTCGCTTAGCAGGCCTACGGTTGTGCGGCCAGCCGGAGGATCACAGGCTCATTGGCAGGCGGGAATTTTTCCGCATCGCTGGCCTGAAGCTCAATCCAGTTACCCGGCTGCCCCTCTTTTCCCCACGGCTCACCTTCCCAGTTTTCAACCAGCCAGAACCACAGCGTGATGTGACGATCCGGAAACTGGTACTCCAGCTTATCGAACAGCGTTGCGCCAAGCGGGGTGATCCCCACCTCTTCCTGAAGCTCACGCACCAGCGCCTGCTCCGGCGTTTCACCTGATTCGATTTTTCCGCCGGGGAATTCCCATTTGTTGGCCATGTGCGCATCGGCGGTACGTTGGGTAATGAAGATCTGATTTTGCGGGTTGCGAATGATCCCGACAGCAATTTGCAGTGTTTTCATCATGTCACTTCCATAAAAAAGGCGCAGATATCTGCGCCTTTTCAGTTTGTTATGTTCTTAGCTCAGACGGCCGTGGCACGCCTTGTATTTTTTGCCGGAACCGCATGGGCACGGATCGTTACGACCGACTTTACGATCGCCCGTCTGCGCTGCGATTGCCGCTGCGGCTTCGCTTTCATCGGTCTGATGGCTCAGCTGCTGCATCTGTGCCAGACGCTCAGCTTCTTCACGACGCTGCTGCTCCATCGCTTCCACTTCTTCCGGCATACGCACCTGAACTTTGCTCAGGGTGCTGATGACTTCATACTTCAGCGACTCCAGCATGGCAGCAAACATGGAGAAGGATTCACGCTTGTACTCCTGCTTCGGATCTTTCTGCGCATAACCACGCAGGTGGATACCCTGACGCAGGTAGTCCATTGCCGCCAGGTGCTCTTTCCACAGGGAGTCCAGGGTCTGCAACATTACGCCTTTCTCGAAGTGACGCATCATCTCTGCGCCAACCACTTCTTCCTTACGCTTGTAGACGTCCAGCGCGGTTTCGTAGATACGCTCGCGAAGGGTCTCTTCGTGCAGCTCAGGCTCTTTGTCCAGCCACTCTTTGATTGGCAGTTCGAGATCGAAGTCGTTTTTCAGACGTTCCTGCAAACCTTCGATATCCCACATCTCTTCCAGAGACTGCGGCGGAATGTGCGCGTCGATAGTGGCTTTGAACACATCTTCGCGAATGCTGTTGATGGTTTCGCTCACGTCGGACACGTCCAGCAGTTCGTTACGCTGGGTGTAGATCGCACGACGCTGGTCGTTGGCAACGTCATCATATTCCAGCAGCTGCTTACGAATATCGAAGTTGCGGCTTTCTACTTTACGCTGGGCGTTCGCAATCGCTTTGGTAACCCACGGGTGCTCGATCGCTTCGCCAGGTTTCATGCCCAGTTTACGCATCATGCCGGACACACGGTCAGAGGCGAAAATACGCATCAGCGCATCTTCCATAGACAGATAGAAGCGGGAAGAACCGGCATCACCCTGACGACCCGCACGACCACGCAGCTGGTTATCGATACGACGGGATTCATGACGCTCTGTACCAATGATGTGCAGACCACCGGATGCCAGCACCGCGTCGTGACGCACCTGCCAGTCGGCTTTGATCTGCGCGATTTGCTCTGGGGTTGGGTTTTCCAGCTCCGCCACTTCGGCCTGCCAGCTACCGCCGAGCATAATATCGGTACCACGACCCGCCATGTTGGTGGCGATGGTTACGGCAGCCGGGTAACCCGCCTGCGCAACGATATCTGCTTCTTTAGCGTGGAACTTGGCGTTCAGAACGTTGTGTTTGATGCCCGCTTTAGTCAGCTCGTTAGATACCACTTCGGATTTCTCGATGGAGATGGTCCCCACCAGTACCGGCTGGCCCTTCGCGGTACGTTCGCGAATATCTTCAATGATCGCCTGAATTTTTTCCGCTTCAGTCATGTATACCAGGTCCGGCATATCCTTACGGATCATCGGACGGTTGGTAGGTACTACCACGGTATCCAGCTTATAGATGGAGCTGAACTCAAACGCTTCGGTATCTGCGGTACCGGTCATCCCCGCCAGCTTCTCGTACAGACGGAAGTAGTTCTGGAAGGTGATGGATGCCAGCGTCTGGTTTTCGTTTTGAATATCCACGCCTTCTTTCGCTTCCACGGCCTGGTGCAGGCCATCGGACCAGCGACGTCCCTGCATAGTACGGCCGGTGTGTTCATCGACGATGATGACTTCGCCGTCTTTAACGATGTAGTCAACGTCGCGGGTGAACAGGGCGTGCGCGCGCAGTGCGGCCGTTACGTGGTGCATCAGCATGATGTTGCTCGGGGAGTACAGAGACTCGCCCTCTTCCATAATGCCTTCAGCCACCAGCAACTCTTCGATTTTCACCAGGCCGCGTTCGGTCAGGTTGACCTGACGCGCTTTTTCATCCACGGAGAAGTGACCTTCCCCCTGGAAAGTATCGGAGTCTTCTTTCTCCTGACGCAGCAGGTGAGGAATGATTTTGTCGACTTTACGGTACATCTCGGAGCTGTCTTCGGCCGGGCCGGAGATGATCAGCGGGGTACGCGCTTCATCGATCAGAATGGAGTCAACCTCATCCACCAGCGCATAGTGCAGTTTACGCTGGACGCGCTCTTCCGGGCTGAACGCCATGTTGTCGCGCAGGTAGTCGAAGCCGTATTCGTTGTTGGTGCCGTAGGTGATATCTGCGTTATAGGCTTCACGCTTGGCAGGTGCCGGCAGGCCGGACATGTTAATGCCTACGGTCATGCCGAGGAATTCGAACAGCGGACGGTTGTTTTCGGCGTCGCGCTGCGCCAGATAGTCGTTGACGGTAACAACGTGAACGCCCTTACCCGTCAGCGCATTCAGGTAAGCCGGCAGCGTTGCCGTCAGGGTTTTACCTTCACCGGTACGCATTTCCGCGATGCAGCGCTCGTTGAGCACCATCCCGCCCAGCAGCTGCACGTCGAAGTGACGCATGCCGAACACGCGTTTACTGGCCTCACGTACAACGGCGAAGGCTTCCGGGATCAGGCTTTCTAAGGTTTCACCTTTCTCCAGACGCGCACGGAACTCCGCGGTTTTCGCTTTCAGCTCATCATCAGTGAGCTTCTCCATCGCCGGTTCCATACCGTTGATGACGTTCACAGCTTTGCGCATGCGGCGCAGGGTACGATCGTTACGACTACCAAAAACTTTGGTTAACAATTTGATTAGCATAATAAATTCTCAAACGCCCCAGTCGGGCAGATAAATTAAGGTATTGAAAAAGGTTAATTTAGCTGAGGCGTTGAGGCCCGGCACGGATGCCGTGAACCTGGCTAATCCATGTCGAAACAGAGAAGGATGCAGGGGAAACAAAATCCGTTTGCGCCGTCTGATTTACGGTCACTGGCGGCTGGTTGTCCTGCGTCAGAAGCGCATTAAGCGTATCGAGCAGGGCAAGATGCTGAGCCTGAACCGGCAGCGTTTCTTCCGCAACAGGCATCGTCTGCGGCGCCATCGCGAATGACAGATGGCGGATAACCGTGCGAATCGCGTGCTGCTGCCAGTAATCAACGGAGAAATTGGGACGGCGGCTGGCTTCAAGCCATGCGAGATTAGTGAAGTTAACCCGTGTGGTGAGATCGTGTTTGGTCGTCGTGGAACGTGCTGGCGTGGCCGCGTCTGCGCTGTTGCTGAGCACAGGCAAGCCGAAACTCGCCGCGACCATCCCCAATAAGAGATGCGGCCAGAAGTAACGTCTGCCAAATTGTCGCCAGCGCGTCAGTATTCCGCTCACTTGCTCCACCACGTTCGCCCGCCAGTGCAGGCTGAGTTCAGTTATTCTTTTTTAGCGCCCAGATATTACCACTAAAGCCAATACACGGCAGCAGGAATGACACCTTGCAGCAGGTAAAAACGGTCAATAATGCAGCGAACACACCGTTATTCGGCACCCGACACAGGCCAGGGGTGAGGGGGACAAATTAAAGAAGGGCAGAAATAAAAACGACTGGCTTCCCTGGTCGGAGAGAGTACCAGGTGAACCAGTCGCTTTTCTTACGAAACGGCTTTAACCGTTACGCCAGGACCATAGTCGGGGCTTTGAACGCCAGCGGCAGTTCAGCTTCGTCTTCGAAGGTCACATATTCCCAGGCTTCCTGTTTTGCCAGGACGGCCTGCAACAGTTTGTTGTTCAGTGCATGACCGGATTTAAACGCGGTAAATGCACCAATGATGTTGTGACCACACATGAAGAGGTCGCCGATCGCGTCCAGCATTTTGTGACGAACAAATTCATCTTCAAAACGCAGGCCGTCTTCGTTCAGTACGCGATAATCGTCAACAACGATGGCACAATCGAAGCTGCCGCCCAGGCACAGGCCGCGGGATTGCAGATATTCGATATCACGCATAAAGCCGAAGGTACGTGCTCGGCTGATCTGACGCATGAACGCATCCGCAGAGAAGTTCATCGCATAGCGCTGGGTGCTGGAGTCAATCGCCGGATGGTTAAAATCGATGGTGAAGTCCAACGAGAAACCATTGTACGGTTTGAATTCAGCCCATTTGTCGCCATCTTCGACGCGAACGGTCTCTTTAATGCGAACAAATTTCTTCGCGCAGTTCAGTTCTTCGATGCCGGCATCCAGCAACAAATAAACGAACGGAGCAGCACTCCCGTCCATGATCGGGATTTCTGGCGCATCGACTTCAACCATAATGTTGTCGATACCCAGACCCGCCAGGGCGGCGTTCAGGTGCTCTACGGTAGAAATCCGCACGTCATGCTCGTTCACCAGACAAGTACAGAGCATAGTATCACGCACAGATTTGGCATCGGCCGGAAAATCTACCGGTGGATTCAAGTCGGTGCGACGATAGATGACCCCGGTATTGGCCGGCGCAGGGCGTAACGTCAGTGTGACTTTCTTGCCGGTATGTAAACCGACACCCGTCGCCTGAACGATACGTTTAAGTGTCCTTTGTTTGATCATCGTATAATCTCGCCAAATTAACTATCCAACCGAGAGTGTATATCACTAACGGTGGGCCAGTTTAGCACAAAGAGCGCAAATCCCCAAATTCCAGCCAATTCTTAGTCAGCTTGCTTACGCAGGAACGCCGGGATATCCAGATAATCTGGCTCTTTTGCCGTTTGTGGAGTCGGGTCGTTCACCACTTTCGCAGCGGGTTTTTGCTCCTGAGTCAGAGGCGCCATACCGTGCTGCTGGTAACGATCCATAACCGGCTGCTGAGTCTGTTTGTTGGTCACCAGGGTGATCTCAGGACGCTTGTCCATACCGATACCGGTGGCCACAACGGTCACACGCAGTTCGTCGTTCATTTCCGGATCAAGGGACGTACCGATAACGACGGTCGCGTTGTCAGAGGCGAACGCACGGATGGTGTTACCCACGGTTTCGAACTCATCCAGACGCAGGTCAAAGCCAGCGGTAATGTTGACCAGCACGCCGCGCGCACCAGACAGATCGATATCTTCCAGCAGTGGAGAAGAGATCGCCATTTCAGCGGCTTCTTCCGCAC
Organism: Enterobacter cloacae complex sp. P18RS; assembly: GCF_014982105.1. NCBI lineage: Bacteria > Pseudomonadati > Pseudomonadota > Gammaproteobacteria > Enterobacterales > Enterobacteriaceae > Enterobacter > Enterobacter cloacae complex sp. P18RS. The sequence goes on from NZ_JADCKV010000025.1 coordinate 121,204, forward strand.
GGTCTTCGCCGCTCGCCACGCCAGAGCCCATCATCGCGTAGCCCATCTCGGACATCACGGTGCGAACGTCTGCAAAGTCAACGTTCATCAGACCTGGACGGGTAATCAGTTCAGCAATACCCTGAACCGCGCCTTTCAGCACGTCGTTTGCCGCGCCAAAGGCGTCCAGCAGAGAGATACCGCGACCCAGCACTTTCAGCAGCTTGTCGTTCGGGATGGTAATCAGAGAGTCCACGTGCTTGGACAGCTCGGTGATACCCTGCTCCGCGAAAGCCATACGCTTCTTACCTTCAAAGTTGAAAGGCTTGGTCACGACAGCAACGGTCAGAATACCTAAATCTTTAGCGACTTCCGCCACAACGGGTGCTGCACCGGTACCTGTACCGCCGCCCATACCCGCTGCGATGAAGACCATGTCTGCACCGTCCAGTGCAGCGCGCAGCGCTTCACGATCTTCTTCTGCCGCGTTGCGGCCCACTTCCGGGTTAGCCCCTGCTCCCAGACCTTTGGTGATGCCACCACCGATCTGAATCGTCTGGCCAACAGCCGTTTTACGCAGCGCCTGCGCATCGGTGTTCACCGCGAAGAATTCAACACCTTCGATGCGCTCGCGCACCATGTGCTCTACGGCGTTACCGCCGCCGCCACCGACGCCGATGACTTTAATCACCGCGTCGTTGGTTAATTCCATAGGTTCAAACATAATCTCTCTCTCCGTTGTGCCTGTCGCCCGAGACCGCTAATTCTCTCCGGTCTCTTAAAAAAATTAAAACTCTTTTCGCAACCAGGTGTTAAGTCGTTTGACCCAAGACCCCACCGAGACGCGTTTTTCCACTTCTGCTTCACCACTCAAATGGGATTCTTTCCCGTAGTGCAGCAGGCCCACGGCCGTTGAGTAATACGGCTCCTGAGCGTAATCCGTTAAACCGGTAATATTCAGCGGCGCACCAATACGCACCTGCGTATGGAACACGCGCTGAGCGCAGGCCGCAAGACCTTCAATTTGCGCTGCCCCGCCGGTTAATACAATCCCCGCCGCGAGATGATGTTTCACACCCTGCTGGCGAAGCTGTTCCTGTAACTGCAAAATCTCTTCGTTGACCAGGTTGAGCAGCTCGGTATAACGCGGCTCAATCACCTCTGCCAGCGTCTGGCGTTGCAGGCTGCGCGGCGGTCGCCCGCCTACGCTCGGCACTTCAACGCTCTCGTCTTTGCCGACGATAGAGCCCAACGCGCAACCATGGCGCACTTTAATCGCCTCTGCATCGCTCGGTGGCGTACCAAAGGCGTAAGCGATATCGCTGGTCACCACATTCCCGGCGTACGGGATCACTTTGGTGTGGCGTAACGCACCGCCGGTATAGACGGCCATGTCCATTGTACCACCACCAATATCGACCACACAGACGCCCAGTTCACGTTCGTCTTCGGTCAGCACGGAATAGCTCGCGGCAAGACCGGCGAAAATGAGTTGGTCAACTTTCAGGCCACAACGTTCAACGGCTTTTACAATGTTCTTCGCCATATCGTTGTGACATGTGATCAGGTGCACTTTTGCCTGCATACGCACGCCCGACAGACCGACCGGATTCTTGATGCCTTCCTGGTAGTCGATCGCGTATTCCTGCGGGATCACATGCAGCACACGGTGCTCGTCGCGAACACGCACGGATTTCGCCGTGTGGACAACGTTCTCAACGTCTTCCTGCGTCACCTCTTCTTCAGAAATCGGCACCATACCGATTTCATTCTGGCAGCTGATGTGCTTACCAGACAGGGCCAGATAGACAGAGGAAATCTGGCAATCTGCCATCAATTCAGCCTGGTCGATGGCGCGCTGAACGCATTTCACCACCGACTCAAGGTCGTTTACCCCACCTTTATCCATACCACGGGAGGGGCAGCTGCCCACGCCAATGATATTGACCATACCGTCGGGCAGAACTTCCCCTACCAAAGCGGCAACCTTCGCGGTGCCAATCTCCAGTCCTACTACCAATTTTCTGTCCGTCGACTTGATCATTGTTGTTCTGCCTGTACCTGTGCCTGATTTTGTTGCTGATTAGGTTCCTCGACCGGAGCCGGCTCCCAACCGACTGCTGCGCCTGAGTCATAGCGCAAATCAACGTAGCTTATCCGTTTGCCATCCGTCTGCGCCTGCTGCTGTAAAACCGGGTAAAGTTCTACAAAACGCGCCAGACGTTTCATTGTGTCGCCGCGGCCAAGATTGAGCTTAATGCCATTCGTTAGGGTCAACTGCCAGGAACGGCGCGCCGTCATCGCAGCATCTTTTAACGTAAAGCGATCCTTAGCCAGCACCTGCCCCATCTCACGAAAACCCTGCAATACTTCGTTTTCGCTGCCTTCCGGGCCATACAACATCGGTAAATTCTGCTTGTTGACACGATCGCTCGGGACGCTGAACGAATTTCCGTCTACGTCAACCATATGCTGATCATTCCAACGCGCAATCGGCACATATTCAACCAGATGAATCTTCAATTCATCTGGCCATTGTTTTCTGACACTCGCCTGTTTTATCCACGGCAGACGTTCAATCTGACTCTGGATAATGTTGACGTCCTGCGTCATAAAGGTGCCAGGCGACCCAAGCGCCAGAATCGACTGGCGAATGTCATCGTTACGCGTGTAGTGTCGCTCCCCGGTCACCACCAGCTTCGACAGCGGCAACCGCTGCGCGTCTTCCATCCAGCCCAGCACCATCCAGCCGCTGATAAACACGGTGCACAGCACCCCGAGCAGGAAGATGATCCCTGCAAGACGCGTTCCATTACTCCGGCGCGAAGAGGAGTATTCTTCTTCGTCATCGCGGTTGCGCGTGTTCAATGCAGCCTGAGACATATCAGCCCGCCTGGTCCAGAATACGTACGACTAACTGCGAGAAGCTCATTCCCGCCTGACGCGCCGCCATCGGCACAAGGCTATGGCTGGTCATACCCGGAGACGTGTTTGCTTCCAGCAGATAAAATTGCCCGTCACCGTCAAGCATCACGTCAATGCGTCCCCAGCCACGACATCCCAGCACATTCCAGGCTTTAAGCACCAGAGACTGTAATTTGGCCTCACGCTCTGCTTTAAGACCCGCTGGGCAGAAATATTGCGTCTCATCAGAGAGATACTTCGCCTCATAATCATAGAAGACTCCGGCGGGTTGGATGCGAATTGACGGTAAAATTTCTTCGCCAAGCATCGCGACGGTAAATTCCGGCCCGCTAAGCCATTTTTCAATCAGAACTTCTTCATCATATTGAAATGCCAGTGCTAAAGCGTCAGCCAAATCTACAGCTTTATCGACTTTGGACATTCCCACGCTCGACCCTTCACGGCTCGGCTTCACAATAACCGGTAAGCCCAGTGCCGCAATGCGTGTATTAACGCTGTCCGACAGACCCATTTCATATTCACGACGCGTCAGTGCAACCCATGGCGCAACGGGCAGGTCCGCCCCCTGCCACAGCATTTTGCTGCGCAGTTTATCCATGGAGATGGCGGATGCCATCACGCCGCTGCCGGTGTACGGCATACCGATCAGCTCCAGCAGCCCCTGCAACGTGCCGTCTTCACCGCCGCGACCGTGCAACGCGATAAAGGCTTTATCGAAGCCCATCGCTTTCAGCTGCGTGACGTCCACCTCTTTCGGATCAACCGGATGCGCGTCCACGCCACCTTCACGCAGGCCCGCCAGCACGGCAGCGCCCGAATTCAGAGAAACCTCGCGTTCGGCGGAAGTGCCGCCAAACAGGACAGCAATCTTATCAGCCATGACGCTCGTCCTCCTGAGTTTGCGGCTTCAGTTTGATTTCAGCTAAGGTACGGGCGATTTTGCCGATATTTCCCGCGCCCTGAATCAGGATCAGATCGTTACCCGTCAGGACCGGGGCAAGCATTTCAGCCACCTGAGCCGGGTCGGGAACCAGAATAGGATCCACTTTACCGCGTCCACGGATGGTACGACATAAAGAACGACTGTCCGCACCCGGAATCGGAGTTTCACCCGCTGCATAAACATCCAGCATCAGCAGGGTATCAACCTGCGAAAGGACGTTGGCAAAATCGTCATACAGATCGCGAGTACGCGTGTAACGGTGCGGCTGGAAGATCATGACCAGATTCTTTTCCGGCCAACCCGCGCGTGCCGCTTTGATGGTTGCGTCCACTTCCGTCGGATGGTGACCGTAGTCGTCTACCAGCATCGCAGAACCTGGCTTACCGTTTACCGGCTCCAGCGGGAATTCACCGAGGAAGTCGAAGCGACGGCCCGTCCCCTGGAAGCTCTCCAGTGCGCGCAGGATCGCTTCATCGTCAATGCCTTCTTCTGTCGCAACAGCCACCGCCGCTGCCGCATTCAGGGCGTTGTGACGTCCCGGAGCGTTCAGGGTGACATGCAGCAGGTCTTTATCCTGACGCGCGAGGGTGAAATGCCCCTGCGCACCGATCTGCTTGTAATCTTCTACGCGTACATCCGCGTCTTCGCTGAAGCCGTAGGTCGTAATTTGACGCCCGACGCGCGGCAGCAGCTCGCGAATAACCGGATCGTCCACGCACATCACCGCACGGCCATAGAACGGCAGGTTGTGCAGGAAGTTAATAAAGGTCTGCTTTAAGTTCTCGAAGTCGCCCTGGTAAGTGTCCATATGGTCAGCTTCGATGTTGGTGACGATCGCCACCATCGGCTGTAGATGCAGGAACGACGCATCGCTCTCATCCGCTTCCGCAATCAGATAACGGCTGTGGCCCAGACGCGCATGCACGCCAGCGGCTTTCACCAGACCACCGTTAACGAACGTCGGGTCGAGACCCGCTTCCGCATAAATGCTGGAGACCATCGCTGTTGTGGTGGTTTTACCGTGCGTACCGGCCACCGCAATGCCGTGACGGAAACGCATCAGTTCCGCCAGCATTTCCGCGCGACGGATCACCGGGATGCGCGCCTCATGCGCCGCAACGATTTCCGGGTTATCCGCGGAGATAGCGCTGGACACCACAACCACGCTCGCATCGCTCACGTTTTCCGGGCGATGATTGAAATAGATAGTCGCCCCCAGCGACGCCAGCTGCTGCGTAACAGGGTTTGGCGCCAGGTCAGACCCGCTGATCTGATAGCCTTCGTTAGCTAACACTTCGGCAATACCGCCCATGCCAGCACCACCGATGCCGACAAAGTGAATGTGCCGGACGCGACGCATCTCGGGCACGATAGAACGCAGTTTTGCCAGTTGTTGTGTATTCATTCTCTAAACGCCATCGACTACTTCAAAAAAATCGTGCAGCGCAACACGCACTGCGAGAATTATGCCTGGGCTGCCAGGCTCACTTCTTTTGCCACCCGTTCCGTTGCATCCGGGATAGCGGTCGCGCGTGCGCGTTGCGCCATCTCCAGTAATACATCCCGGTTCCAGCCCGCCAGGGTAGTGGCGACCGCATCAGCGGTAAATTGTGGCTGCTCAAAAATCTTCGCTGCGCCCGCTTTCTCAAGCGGCAGCGCATTCCAGTACTGCTGTCGGTCTTTGTGCTGGAACGGCACAAACAGCGCCGGTAAACCGGCGGCGGCGATTTCGCTCACCGTCAGCGCGCCCGAGCGACAGACCACAACATCGGCCCAGGCATAGGCTGCGGCCATATCATCAATAAATTCAGTCACTTTATGCTGCGGCTGACCTTCCTGCACGTAGGCCTGCTCAACGGTCTGCTGAGCGCCCTTCCCGCTCTGGTGCCAGATGGTCACCGCATCACCCAGTTTTGCCGCAACCTGCGGCATCGTCTGGTTTAAAATACGTGCGCCCTGGGAACCGCCGACGACCAGCACGCGCACCGGCCCTTCGCGACCCGCCAGACGCGTATCTGGCAGCGGCAGCGCCAGCACGTCCACACGTACCGGATTCCCTACGACATCCGCTTTCGGGAATGCCCCGGGGAAGGCCTGCATAACTTTGGTGGCGATTTTTGCCAGCCATTTGTTGGTCAACCCGGCAATACCGTTCTGCTCATGCAGAACAACGGGGATGCCCAGTGACCACGCCGCCAGTCCGCCCGGACCGGAAACGTAACCGCCCATGCCCAGAACGACGTCAGGCTTAAAACGCTTCATAATGGCGCGCGCCTGACGCCAGGCATTGAAAATGCGCACCGGCGCCAGCAGCTGCGCCTTGATCCCTTTGCCACGAAGGCCAGAAATACGAATAAAGTCGATCTCGATACCGTGTTTAGGTACCAGATCGGCTTCCATGCGGTCTGCGGTTCCCAGCCAGCGTACCTGCCAGCCCTGTTCCATTAAATGGTGCGCAACCGCCAGTCCCGGGAACACGTGTCCACCGGTACCGCCTGCCATCACCATTAACCGCTTCGGTTGATTCATCGTGAACCTCGTGTAAACGCCTGAGCTTTCTCCAGACGCGTTTCATAATCTATGCGTAACAAAAACATGATGGCCGTCGACATGATCAACAGACTCGAACCACCATAACTGATCAACGGCAACGTCAGACCTTTGGTCGGCAGCATACCCGCTGCCGCCCCAACGTTTACCAGCGCCTGGAAGCTAAACCAGATACCAATTGAGCAGGCCAGGAAACCGGAGAAGCGGTGATCGATCTCCAGCGCTTTCCGGCCAATCGACATGGCGCGGAAAGCGACGAAGAATACCATTAATAGCGCCAATACCACACCGATATAACCCAGTTCTTCCCCAATAATGGAGAAGATGAAGTCGGTGTGCGCCTCCGGTAAATACTCCAGTTTTTGTACCGAGTTGCCCAGGCCTTGACCCCAGACTTCGCCGCGGCCAAACGCCATCAGCGACTGCGTCAGCTGGTAACCGCTGCCGAACGGATCTTCCCATGGGTTCCAGAACGAGGTCACACGGCGGATACGGTAGGGTTCGGCGAGGATCAGCAGCACCACCGCCGAAATCCCCATCCCGATGATGGCAATGAACTGCCACAGTTTTGCGCCCGCCAGGAACAGCATCGCCAGCGTAGTGACAAACAGTACGACTACCGTACCGAGGTCGGGCTGCGCCAGCAGCAGGATCGCGAGGACCAGAATCACGCCCATCGGTTTTAAGAAGCCACGAAGGTTGTTACGAACTTCGTCAACTTTACGCACCAGGTAGTTAGCCAGGTAGCAGAACAACGACAGTTTGGTGAACTCCGCAGGCTGAATACGCAGTGGGCCAAAGGCAATCCAGCGTGATGCCCCGTTAACGGAGCTCCCGACAACCAGCACGATCAACAGCATGATGATTGAGGCGATGAGCATGGCCGTACTGTGCCGCTGCCAGAACGACATCGGCAGGCGTAAGGTGATCAGCGCCAGGCAGAACGCGAGAATGATGTACAGCCCGTCACGCTTGGCAAACAGGAACGGGTCATTTGCCAGACGCTGTCCGACAGGCATTGACGCCGAGGTGACCATAATAAAGCCGATCGCTGCCAGCCCCAGCGTGAGCCAGAACAGCGTGCGGTCGTACATGATCAGGCTGTCGGAATCTTTATCCCGTGAAGCCATCACCCAGCCTTTCAGCGCCGTAAACAGCCATACCAGGATACCAAATCCTGGCAGGCGCGGCATTTTCAGGCGAGGGAGAGATAAACGCATCAGCCTAACTCCTTCGCCAGGCGGGTAAAGACATCACCCCGCTGTTCGAAACTCTTGAATTGATCGAGGCTGGCACAGGCTGGTGAGAGCAGTACCATATCGCCGGGCTTCACGCGTGGGGCGATGAGGCGCATCGCCTGCTCCATGGTCTCGGTTTGCTCGGCGACTTCAGGACGCAACGCTGCCAGCTCGCTGCCATCGCGGCCAAAGCAATACAGGCGCACGTTATCACCGTTGAGGTACTGCTTCAGCGAGGAGAAGTCAGCCGATTTACCGTCGCCGCCCAGCAGCAGGTATAGCGTGCCATCAACGTGCAAACCGTTCAGTGCCGCCTCGGTGCTACCCACGTTGGTCGCTTTGGAATCATTAATCCAGCGTACGCCGTTGTGCTCCAGCGCCAGCTGGAAGCGGTGCGCCAGGCCGGTAAAGGTGGTGAGCGCCTTCAGGCTTGAAGATCGCGGCAGGCCAACGGCATCCGCCAGCGCCAGCGCCGCCAGAGCATTGGTGTAGTTATGCTGGCCGGAGAGCATCATCTCTTTCACGTTCAGCACTTTCTCACCTTTCACGCGTAGCCAGGTTTCGCCCTGCTGACGATTAAGGTGATAGTCACCCATGTTAATACCGAAGCTAATGCAGCGTTCGTCTGCGCCGCGCACCGGCATGGTGAGTGCATCATCGGCATTCACTACGCAAACTTTGGCATTTTCATAAACGCGCAGTTTGGCCGCACGGTACTGCTGCAAGCCGAACGGGTATCTGTCCATATGATCTTCGGTGACGTTTAGGATCGTCGCCGCCGCCGCATGCAGGCTTGAAGTGGTTTCCAGCTGGAAGCTGGAAAGCTCAAGGACGAACAGCTCACACCCTTTATCAAGCAGCATCAGAGCGGGCAGACCAATGTTACCGCCCACGCCGACATTTTTGCCCGCCGCCTTCGCCATTTCCCCCACCAGCGTGGTGACGGTGCTTTTACCGTTTGAACCGGTAATGGCGACGATCGGGGCCTGCGCCTCCCGGCAGAACAGTTCGATATCGCCGACAATCTCAACGCCTGCATCCGCGGCGGCGCTCAGGGAAGGATGCGCCAGTGCCATACCGGGACTGGCAACAATCAGATCGGCGGCCAGCAGCCACTCATCATTCAGACCACCCAGGTGGCGTTCTACCTGCTCCGGCAGCTTGTCCAGACCCGGCGGAGAGACGCGCGTATCCATCACGCGCGGCGTCACGCCACGTGCAAGGAAAAAGTCCACGCAGGAGAGGCCGGTGAGGCCTAACCCGATGATAACGACTTTTTTGCCCTGGTAATCTGCCATGATTAACGTACCTTCAGCGTTGCCAGGCCAATCAGCACCAGCATCAGCGAAATAATCCAGAAGCGCACAATGACGCGCGGCTCCGGCCAGCCTTTCAGTTCATAGTGGTGGTGAATCGGTGCCATACGGAAGATGCGCTGACCGCGCAGCTTGAAGGAACCGACCTGCAAAATCACCGACAGCGTCTCAACCACAAACACACCGCCCATGATCACCAGCAGGAACTCCTGACGCAGCAGCACGGCGATAATGCCCAGCGCACCGCCCAGCGCCAGTGAACCGACGTCGCCCATAAAGACCTGCGCCGGATAGGTGTTAAACCACAGGAAGCCCAGCCCCGCCCCGACAATCGCCGTACAGACGATCACCAGCTCACCCGCATGTCGCAGGTACGGGATGTGCAGGTAGTTTGCAAAGTTCATGTTACCGGTCGCCCACGCCACCAGCGCGAAACCGCCCGCAACAAACACGGTTGGCATGATGGCCAGGCCGTCCAGACCATCGGTCAGGTTGACGGCATTGCCGGTGCCGACGATCACAAAGTAAGCCAGCAGAATGTAGAACAGCCCCAGCTGCGGCATCACGTCTTTGAAGAACGGCACCACCAGCTCGGTGGCCGGGGTGTCTTTTCCTGCCAGGTAAAGCGCGAAGGCCACGCCCAGCGCAATCACCGACATCCAGAAATACTTCCAACGGGCGATCAACCCTTTGGTGTCTTTGCGCACGACTTTGCGGTAGTCATCAACAAAACCGATGATCCCGTAGCCAACCAGCACGGTCAGCACGCACCAGACGTAGGGGTTAGACGGATAGGCCCACAGCAGAACGGACACCACAATCGCGGTCAGGATCATGATCCCGCCCATGGTCGGCGTACCGCGCTTGCTGAAGTGCGATTCCGGACCATCGTTGCGTACAACCTGGCCGAAAGAGAGTTTTTGCAGACGGGCAATCATGCGCGGGCCCATCCACAGCGAGATGAACAGCGCAGTCAGCAGGCTGACGATGGCGCGAAACGTCAGATAGGAAAAGACGTTAAAGCCTGAGTAATATTTGACCAAATGTTCGGCCAGCCAAACTAACATGTCCCGTTCTCCTGTAATGCGTGCACAACCTCTTCCATGGCGGCACTACGTGAACCTTTAACTAAAACAGTCACAATCTGTTTTTCTGTAATCAATGCCTTCAGGCGTTCGATCAGTGCAGATTTATCGGCAAAATGTTCGCCAACTTCACTGGCATCGGAAATGGCCTTGCTCAGCGTGCCTGCGCTCAATACGCGGTCAAGCCCGGCGGCTTTCGCCGCTTCACCCACCTGAACATGGCAGGCTTCGCTTTCATCACCCAGCTCGGCCATATCGCCCACAACCATCACGCGATAGCCCGGCATCTCAGACAAGACCTGCACGGCCGCCGTCATGGAGCCGACGTTAGCGTTGTAGGAGTCATCCAGCAGAAGTTTGTTTTCAGCCAGCTGGATCGGGAAAAGACGCCCCGGCACGGCTTTTAAATTTGCCAGACCTGCTTTGATCGCCGCGTGTGAGGCACCTACCGCCATTGAGAGCGCTGCCGCAGCAAGCGCATTGGCGATGTTATGACGACCGGGCAGGGGCAGCAGCACCTCGATGTCGCCCGTTGGGGTCGTGAGGGTGAACTCGGTGCCGTGTGACGTCACATGAATGTTGGTCGCCGAAAAATCACTGTTTGCCGCATTCGGTGAGAAGCGCCAGGTTTTGCGTGAACCAATGATGCTCTGCCAGTTCAGCCAGTCGTTGTTATCGGCGTTCATAATGGCGATGCCGTCATCCGGCAGTCCGGTATAAATTTCACCTTTCGCTTTCGCCACACCGGCCAGCGAACCAAAACCTTCAAGATGTGCCGCCGCCAGGTTATTCACCAGCGCCGCTTCCGGACGCGTCAGGCTCACGGTCCAGGCGATTTCGCCCTGATGGTTAGCCCCTAACTCAATCACCGCATATTCATGCTCGTGTGTCAGGCGCAGCAGCGTCATCGGTACACCGATGTCATTATTAAGGTTGCCCGCCGTATAAAGCGTGTTACCGCACTGGCTAAGGATCGCCGCCGTCATCTCTTTAACGGAGGTTTTGCCCGACGAGCCCGTCAGCGCCACGACGCGTGTTGGCACCTGCTGGCGAACCCATGCCGCCAGCTCGCCAAACGCCAGGCGCGTATCTTTCACCACAATCTGCGGCAAATCGATATCGAGCTTACGGCTGACCAGCAGCGCGCCCGCACCGTTATCTTTAGCCTGTTGCGCAAAATCGTGGGCGTCAAAACGCTCGCCCTTCAGCGCCACAAACAGGCAGCCCGCCGTCACCTTACGGGTGTCGGTGGTCACAGCCTCAATGGTCAGATCCTGACCATGCAGCATCCCCTGCAATACCGCAGCGGCCTTGCTTAACGTAATGCTAATCATGCCACCACTCCCAGCAGACGCGCTGCCGTCACGCGGTCGGAGTAATCCAGACGACGATTGCCGACGATCTGATAATCTTCATGACCTTTACCGGCCAGCAGAACCACATCGTTCTCCTGCGCCTGCATAATGGCGTTAGTCACGGCCTCCGCACGGCCTTCGACCACGCGCGCACGACCCGCATCCAGCATGCCCGCCAGAATGTCATTGATAATGGCCCGCGGCTCTTCGGTACGCGGGTTGTCATCGGTTACCACGGGAATATCCGCGAACTGCTCAGCGATGGCGCCCATCAGCGGACGTTTGCCCTTGTCGCGATCGCCACCGCAGCCAAACACGCACCAGAGCTTGCCTGCGCAGTGCAGACGCGCCGCTTCCAGCGCTTTTTCCAGCGCATCCGGCGTGTGTGCGTAATCCACGACCACCGTCGGCTTGCCCGGCGCGCTGAACACTTCCATGCGGCCACAGACCGGTTGCAAACGCTCAGACGTTTTCAGCAGATCCGCCATCGGGTAGCCCAGCGCCAGCAGCGTCGCCAGCGCCAGCAGCAGGTTACTGACGTTAAAGGCCCCCATCAGGCGGCTTTCAATTTCACCTTCGCCCCAGGTGGAAGCGAAGCGGATCGTCGCCCCACTATCGTGGTAGTTCACCTCGACCGCCTTCAGCCAGCGGCCGCGGCAGTTCGGATTAATGCGATCTTCCATCGACACCGCCACCGCATCCGGCAGTTTTTCCAGCCAGCGGCGACCGACTTCGTCGTCGGCGTTAATGATCGCCTGCCCGTGGTGGTGAGTGGAATAAAGCAGCCATTTCGCCGCTTCGTAGTGCTCCATATCACCATGATAATCAAGGTGATCGCGGCTCAGGTTAGTAAAGACAGAGGCAGCAAATTTCAGGGCCGCCACGCGATGTTGTACCAGACCATGGGAAGAGACTTCCATCGCAGCGAAGGTCGCCTCCTGCTCAGCGAGGCCCGCCAGCACGCGCTGCACGTCAACCGCCGAGCCTGTAGTGTTTTCCGTCGGGCTTACTTTGCCCAGAAGACCGTTCCCCACCGTGCCCATGACGGCACCGGTTTCGCCCAGCAGCTGCGCCCACTGCGCCATCAGCTGAGTGGTGGTGGTTTTTCCGTTGGTTCCTGTCACGCCAACCAGCTTTAACTGGTCGGAAGGTTCGTTGTAAAAACGTCCTGCCAGCGCGGAGAGACGCTCATTCAGCTGGCTGAGATAGATGACCGGCACGCCGTGCATTTCACGGATCTCACCGTCTGTTGCCTCATCTTTGGCCTCAGCAATAATGGCAGCAACACCTTGCGCAATCGCCTGCGGGATATAACGACGCCCGTCCGCCTGATGACCCACTACTGCCACAAAAAGATCGCCAGAAGCCGCTACGCGGCTGTCCAGTACCATCTCTCGCAGTGCTCGCGCAGGTAGCATAGGCACCCACGGAGCAAGAAGGTCGCGCAAATTACGATCTGCCACCTGTTCCCTCGCCTTGATTAATTACAAATTCACTTTTTTCGCCCGTCGCCAGCGCATCCGGTTCAATGTTCATGGTGCGCAACACGCCGCCCATAATAGCCCCGAACACAGGCGCGGAGACGGCGCCGCCGTAGTATTTACCCGCCTGCGGATCGTTGATGACGACCACCAGCGCAAAACGCGGATTGCTTGCAGGCGCTACGCCTGCGGTATAGGCAATGTATTTGTTGATATAGCGGCCGTCCGGCCCCACTTTTTTCGCTGTACCGGTTTTAATGGCGATACGATAGCCCTTAATTGCGGCCTTCACGCCGCCACCGCCAGGTAACGCGACGCTTTCCATCATATGCACGACGGTACGAACGATAGATTCCGGGAAAACACGTTCCCCCGGAACCGGTGGATCAACTTTGGTGATCGACAGCGGACGATAAATGCCATAGCTGCCAATCGTTGCGTAGACTCGCGCTAACTGTAAGGGAGTTACCATTAGCCCGTAGCCGAAAGAGAAGGTGGCCCTCTCTATGTCAGACCACCGTTGTTTTTGAGGATATAAGCCACTGCGTTCTCCGACCAACCCCAAATTGGTCGCCTTTCCCAGCCCAAAACGTGAGTAAGTATCTACTAACGCTGAGGACGGCATCGCTAACGCCAGTTTTGACACACCGACGTTACTCGACTTCTGTAAGACCCCGGTCAGGGTCAGTTCGCTGTAACGTGCCACGTCTTTGATTTCGTGACCGTTAATTCGATAAGGAATCGTATTCAGAACGGTATTTTCGTTGACGATGCCTCGCTGTAGAGCCGTCATCACCACCATAGGTTTTACGGTTGAGCCGGGTTCAAACACATCGGTGATGGAGCGGTTACGCATTGCATCTTTTGCTGTACCGGCAAAATTATTCGGGTTGTATGAGGGGCTACTGGCCATCGCCAGCACTTCACCTGTCGCCACATCCACCAGCACAGCGCTGCCCGATTCCGCCTTGTTAAACGCGACGGCGTTGTTCAGCTCACGATAAACCAGCGCCTGCAAGCGTTCATCAATACTCAGGGCCAGGTTGTGCGCGGCCTGGCTGTCTGTCGAGGAAATGTCTTCAATGACGCGACCATAGCGGTCTTTACGCACGATTCGCTCGCCAGGCTGGCCGGTAAGCCACTTGTCGAAGCTTTTTTCAACGCCCTCAATCCCCTGGCTATCCACGTTGGTAAAGCCAATCAGGTGCGCGGTGACTTCGCCCGAAGGATAGTAACGGCGGGATTCTTCCCGCAGATGAATGCCCGGCAGCTTCAGTTTCTTAATGTAGTCAGCCATGTCAGGGTTCACCTGACGGGCAAGATAGATAAAGCGCCCTTTCGGGTTGGCGTTAACGCGCGACGCCAGCTGATCCAGCGGCATTTTCAACGCGTCTGACAGCGCCTTCCAGCGGTTATCAAGGGTGATCCCGCCTGCATCGTGTAACTCTTTCGGATCGGCCCAGATCGCCTTCACCGGCACGCTCACCGCCAGCGGACGGCCGGAACGATCGGTGATCATCCCACGAGAGGTAGAAACTTCCTGCACGCGCAGAGAACGCATATCACCCTGACGTACCAGCATGTCAGGCGCGATGATTTGTAGCCACGCCACGCGTCCCAGCAGGAAACCCAGCGCCAGTAAAATGCAGCCGCAAAGCAACGCAAAACGCCAACTGACAAAGTTGGCCTGTTCTTCCTGGCGTTTTGGTTTTAGCGTTTTTGCCGCTGCTTTCATGCGTCGCGTTTTCCCTTATTTTTGTACTACGATATTTTCCTGCGAAGGATCAACATGCTGTAATTGCAGTTTTTCCGTTGCGATCCGTTCAACCCGGCTGTGATCGCCGAGCGCGTTTTCTTCAAGGATCAGATTTCGCCATTCAATATCCAGCGCATCGCGTTCCAGTACCATCTGTTCGCGCTGCGCAGTTAATAAACGGGTATGGTGAGCGGTGGTGACCACCATGACTGCCGTCACAATGATGCAAATGAACAAGCAGAGTGGCAGCTTCCCAAACCGCAAAAGATCGTCGCCGATCACGCCAGGCAAGGCATGGCGCTCGTTGCTTCCTAACGATCCCTTAACTTTGCTTAGGGTCTCTGTCACTCTGCTGATCATGCGTTCGTCCTCTCTGCAATACGCAGCACTGAACTACGGGCACGTGGATTCTCTGCCACCTCTTCTTCGCCCGGCATCAACTTGCCTAATGCTCGCAACTGACGGCCTCCCAGCTTTCTGAGTTGTTCTTCCGTCATCGGCAACCCAGCTGGAACCTGCGGACCGCGGCTCTGTTCACGCATAAAGCGTTTTACGATGCGATCTTCCAGCGAATGGAAGCTGATGATGGATAACCGCCCACCCGGGGCCAGCACGTCGAGCGAGCTTTTTAGCGCCAGCTCTATTTCCTCCAGTTCACTGTTTACCCAGATACGAACCGCCTGGAAGGTACGGGTCGCAGGATGTTTGTGCTTGTCCTTCACCGGCGTTGCCGCCGCGATGACTTCTGCCAGCTCTTTGGTACGGGTCATTGGCTCAACGCGGTTGCGCTCCACGATGGCGCGCGCAATACGTTTGCCAAAGCGTTCTTCACCGAAGGTTTTAATTACCCAGGCAATATCCGCTTCGTCAGCAGTTTGTAACCATTCAGCGGCAGACTGGCCGCGAGTGGGGTCCATACGCATATCCAGCGGCCCATCACGCATAAAGGAGAAGCCGCGTTCTGCATCATCAAGCTGTGGTGAAGAGACGCCAAGATCGAGGAGAATCCCGTCGATCTTGCCGGTCAGGCCGCGCTCAGCGACATAATCCGCAAGCGCAGAGAAAGGTCCATGCACGATGGAAAAGCGAGGATCATCGATGGTTTGCGCAACGGCAATCGCCTGCGGATCGCGGTCAATTGCCAGCAGGCGTCCTTCCGCTCCAAGCTGGGAGAGGATCAAACGCGAGTGACCACCGCGACCAAAAGTGCCATCAATATAGATGCCGTCTGGACGAATATTCAGGCCGTTAACGGCCTCATCCAGCAGCACCGTTGTATGTTTATAATTTTCCATCATATTTATAGAGACAAGTCCCGCAGCCGTTCCGATAATGTTGCGGAATCAGACTGCTCAGCGTCGATATCTTCCTTGACCTGTTGATACCAGGTCGTTTCGTCCCACAGTTCAAACTTGTTGAACTGCCCGACCAGCATCACTTCTTTAGTCAGACCGGCATGTTGCCGCAACACAGGCGCAATCAATAATCGCCCGGCGCTATCCATCTGACATTCACTGGCATGTCCCAATAACAACCGCTGCACGCGGCGTTCTTGCGGGTTCATGCTCGACAGTCGCGACAGCTTTTGCTCAATGATTTCCCATTCAGGCAAAGGGTAAAGCAGCAGGCAGGGGGAGTTGATGTCAATGGTGCAAACCAGTTGACCCGAAGCGTTCTCAATCAGCTGGTCGCGGTATCGGGTTGGTACCGATAAACGCCCTTTGCTGTCGAGATTGACTAACGTTGCTCCACGGAACATGCCAGCCTCACCCCTCCTCACCACTTTAACCCACAAATTCCCACCTGAAGGAGTTTACGGAGCGAGGGAAAAGCTTGTCAAGCCAGGACTCTCTCTATACTGGCGCGAAAACACCGTATTTACAGAGCAAGAGTGACCTGGCTAATAACTACACAACTGGCGAGGCAAAATTAACGTTATGAATATTTGTAAGAAAAAAACCGAATATGCACACGAGCGTTAAGACTCACTCAATATCATCGCAGGGAAATATAAAGTGTCAGTTTGCGACGCGGGCAGCATTTTAAGGCATATCGCCGGGGGATAACAGCACCAGATTAAGCGCAAGGCAATATGGATTCGTTCGTGTACATTGAGGGCTGAAGGGGACAGTAAAAAATGGCTGAATATTCATCGGCTGGCGGCTGTTTGTAACAAAACAATACAAAAGAATGCCCGTTAAAAATTATAATTGCGCTTTTTAACGCCAAAACGGATTCAGAAAAATAGCCGGCTACGAATCTTAGAGATAAATCCTAATTTTTATCCGGGAATTATTTCCCGCAATAAATGCGCCGCAAAAGGGGCAGTTTTACCGCCCCTGTGGAAATATTAATGGCGGCTCAAAATCCCGCGCCGATAGAGATTACGTTTGATACGCGTAAGCCCGGGTTTCGGTTTGCGAGGTTCATCCAGGCTTGCCAGAACAATCTCAAGCACGCGCTCGGCGACGTCGCGGTGACGCTGAGCCACGGCCAGCACCGGACATTGCAGGAAGTCGAGCAGTTCGTTATCGCCGAAGGTCGCAATCGCCAGATCGGATGGCAGCTTGCCATCGCGACGTAACGTCACGTCCATCACCCCCTGCAACAGGGCAAACGAGGTGGTAAACAACGCCTGCGGCATCGGGTGCGTTTCCAGCCATTTCTCGAACAGCTGAGCAGCCGCTTCGCGCTCATAGCTGTTGGCATACAGATAATGAACGTCACGCGGATCGTCTTTCCACGCCGTACGGAACCCTTGTTCACGCAGGAAGCTCACGGATAGTTCAGGCAAAGCGCCAAGATAGAGCACCGTTTCCGCCGGGAAGGTACGCAGCTCGGCAGCCAGCATTTCTGCATCGTCCTGATCGGCACCTACGACGCTGGTGAAATGTTCACGATCCAAAGCACGATCCAGCGCCACAATCGGGAATGGATCGTTCGCCCAGCGCTGATAGAAAGGATGCTCGGGTGGTAAAGAGGTCGACACGATGATGGCGTCAACCTGACGTTGCAGCAGATGCTCAATGCAGCGCATCTCGTTGTCGGGCTGATCCTCGGAGCAGGCAATCAACAGCTGATAGCCCCGCTGACGAGCCTGACGTTCAAGATAGTTGGCGATGCGGGTATAGCTGGTGTTTTCCAGATCCGGGATCACCAGGCCAATCGAGCGGGTGCGTCCGGCACGTAAACCTGCGGCGACAGCATTCGGATGGTAATTATGCTCACGAACGACTGCCATCACTTTCTCAACGGTCTTATCGCTGACACGATACTGCTTTGCTTTACCGTTAATCACATAGCTGGCCGTGGTTCTCGACACGCCGGCGAGCCGGGCGATTTCATCCAGTTTCACAATTGCCCCTCAAAAAAAGAAAAAAGTCCATGGCCCTGTCAAGGTTATGGTTAAATATTTTAACATCTAAACGCAGAATAGCTTTCACGGCAACCGCTTTTGTCCGCGTTGTCGGCGGATTACGCAAAAAAAAGCCCGGCTTTGGCTACCGGGCTGAAAGAGGCGAACCTTTTGCGCAACTAACGCATGATTTTATCGCCGCGCGAGAGGCCAACAACGCCAGAGCGCGCAACTTCAACAATTTTTGCCACATCCCTGACGGAGGCCAGGAACGCATCCAGCTTATCGCTCGTTCCGGCAAGCTGCACAGTATATATAGAAGGCGTGACGTCAATGATCTGCCCACGGAAAATATCCGTGTTACGCTTGACCTCTTCACGGCCATAACCGCTGGCCTGAATTTTCACCAGCATCACTTCACGTTCGACGTAAGCCCCCTGCCCCAGCTCGCTGACGCGCAACACGTCCACCAGCTTGTGCAATTGCTTTTCGATCTGCTCAAGCACTTTCGCATCGCCGACAGTCTGGATCGTCATGCGGGAGAGCGTTGGATCATCGGTCGGCGCAACGGTCAGGCTTTCAATGTTGTATCCGCGCTGCGCAAAAAGCCCAATGACGCGTGACAGTGCGCCCGACTCATTTTCCAGTAATACAGATAATATCCGGCGCATATCAGGTTCTCTCCGTTTTGCTTAACCACATTTCATCCATACCACCGCCACGGATATGCATCGGATAAACGTGCTCGGTGCCGTCGACGATGACGTCCATGAAGACGAGGCGATTGTTTTTAACGTGCTCAAGCGCTTCGCCGAGCTTCGCTTCCAGCTCTGACGGATCGGTTACCCGCATGCCAATATGACCATAGGCTTCAGCCAGACGGACAAAGTCCGGAAGTGACTTCATATAAGACTGAGAGTGACGGCCGGAATAAATCATATCCTGCCACTGCTTCACCATACCGAGGTAACCGTTATTCAGGTTAAGCACCAGCACTGGCAACTCATATTGCAGCGCAGTAGAAAGCTCCTGAATATTCATCTGTATACTGCCATCACCCGTTACGCAGATAACCGTTTCGTTCGGCAACGCCAGCTTCACCCCCAGCGCGGCGGGCAGACCAAAGCCCATCGTGCCCAGCCCGCCTGAGTTGATCCAGCGACGCGGTTTATCAAACGGGTAATACAACGCAGCGAACATCTGATGCTGGCCTACGTCAGAAGTGACATACGCCTCGCCTTTGGTCAGATGCCAGATCGTCTCGATCACCGCCTGCGGCTTGATGTTTTCACTCTGCGTGTCGTATTTAAGGCACTGACGGCCGCGCCATTGTTCGATTTGTTGCCACCAGTCACGGATCTCATCCAGCGGTTGAGAGGCGGTCTCCTGCGCCAGCAGTTCCAACATTTGATCCAGCACCTGTCGTGCGTCCCCCACGATGGGCACATCCGCCGGCACCGTTTTAGAGATAGAAGTAGGATCGATATCAATGTGTAGCACCGTCGCATTCGGACAGTATTTCGCCAGGTTATTGGTGGTGCGATCGTCAAAACGTACGCCGACGGCAAAAATCACATCAGAATGGTGCATCGTCATATTGGCTTCATAGGTGCCATGCATACCCAGCATGCCCAGCGCCTGACGGTGGGTAGCCGGGAATGCCCCCAGCCCCATCAGCGATGACGCGACAGGAAGGTTCAGCTTCTCAATCAGTTCGCGTAGTTGCGTTTCACAGGCTGCATTGACGGCGCCGCCCCCCACATAGACTACGGGCTTTTTCGCAGCCAGCAGCGTTTGCAGCGCACGCTTAATCTGGCCTTTGTGCCCTTGCGTCGTCGGATTATACGAACGCATGCTCACCGACTCAGGCCACAGGTAAGGCAGTTTATTCGCGGGATTGAGAATATCTTTTGGCAGATCGACAACCACTGGCCCAGGACGACCGCTGGCGGCCAGCCAGAAGGCTTTTTTCAGCACGCCCGGGATATCTTCCGTTTGCTTAACCAGAAAGCTGTGCTTCACCACGGGGCGTGAGATCCCCACCATGTCGCATTCCTGAAACGCATCATAGCCAATCAGTGACGTCGCCACCTGTCCGGAGAGAATGACCAGTGGAATAGAGTCCATATACGCAGTCGCAATGCCGGTGATGGCATTGGTCGCTCCCGGCCCCGAAGTGACCAGCACTACACCCACTTCGCCCGTGGCGCGGGCCAGGCCGTCAGCCATATGCACAGCAGCCTGTTCATGACGAACCAGAACATGATCAATACCGCCTACCGTGTGCAGCGCGTCATAAATATCGAGAACCGCGCCACCGGGATAGCCGAACACTTGTTTCACGCCCTGATCGATAAGCGATCGGACGACCATTTCCGCGCCAGACAACATCTCCATGCTTTGCCTCCAGGCTTTTGTTATAGACGGTCAACAGAATTCATTTCCGCGCCGTCTTCTGACAGGATAAACCCATCTTATAATGTGCAGAGTGAGGGATACCTTAACCGCTCGTTATGAGGCAGGCAATTAGCAAACGGAATGCGGGAATGGGCAATAAAAGCAGAAAAAATAGCTGTCAGACACGAATATGGTGAATTCGTCTGGTATGAGGGGAGACGCTAATAATTCATCTCTTAAAAAGAGGATGGATCAGGAAATCATCTATTTTTAAGCCGCCCTGAGCGTCTGAAAAAATGCGCACAGAACAAAATATTGCCTGCATAAAAAATCACAGAATAAACCGCATGGCACCATGCGGTTTATTCACCCTGACTTATCGACGACAAATATTGATCAGCAACTCTTCCATCCACTGGTGCCCTTTATCCCGCCCCGCCGCTTCATGCCAGGAAAGATAACAGGTACGGCTATTCAGCTTGAGCGGCAGAGGTAAAATTTGCAGGCTCAGCGAATCGGAGAACTCTTCAGCAAGCCAGCGCGGTGCAATAGCGACTAGCTGCGTCTGAGAAACGACATTTAAAACGCTGACCATCGCCATCCCCTGATAGGCCACGCTGGCTTGTTTATCGGCAGTGTCATACCACGGCTGACTGAACGAAGCATATCTGTCCAGAGCAACAACGGCATGCTGCTCGCTGTAAACATCGCTTTCACGCAGCGGCGAATTCATGCGTGGATGTTTTTTGCTGGCGACTAACACCATTTCATCTTTAAACAACGGAACACAGGCAAACTCTGGACGGCGAAACTCTTCGTAGCCCAGAACGAACTCCGTTTCCTGATAACGAAGCTGGTGCTCAGTGTTTTGATTTAAAGATGATTTAAAAACAAGATGAATATTAGGAGCAATCTGTTCAACTTTATTATATATAACAGACGTCAAATAATTGTCTAACGGACTGCAAACACAGAGATGGAAAACCCGCTCACTGCTTAAAGGTTCAAACCCTGAGCCGGGAAGCTCATTTTGAACCAGCTGTAGCGCCTGACGAATCGAACCGAATAGCTGGAATGCACGCGCCGTGGGCTGGATACCTCTTCCATACCGGACGAATAACTCGTCGTTAAACATCACCTTAAGTCTGGCTACGGCATTACTCACGGCAGGTTGAGACATTCCCAGAGATTGCGCTGCTCGCGTAATATTCTGCTCCTGCATAACTGCATCAAATACAGTTAACAGGTTGAGATCCACTGTGCGTAACTGAGGCTTAACCCCATCATAAGGCTGTGGTTGGTTAATATTATTTTCTGGCATTTCTGACTCCACTGTCACGCTAAATTCCCTTTGCCAAAGTACAGTAATAACTTCGAAAAATATGATTTACCATGCATATACAACAAGCGAAAGGAAATTATTTAAAATTCAGAATATATAAAGAACCCTCATTCAAGAGATGGCATTAAGCATTCCCTGAATGAAGAGCTAAAAATCGTTCAAATGATATCTAAAACTTTAATGCAGGCATGAAACCATAAAGCAGGCAAATACACAATCACCGCCTTAGTTAATAATAACTTAAGTATTATTAAACTATGAAGAGCATACACCACGATTTCATTAACAAAATGATATCAATATTGATAACTTTCCCGCCCGCGATTCATTCATAGAACTTATAACTCAATGAAATAAAACACATTCCATTTCACAGCACATCGGTAAAAATACTGTGTTCAATTGCTACCAATTATATTCAAATTATTCCAGAGATGAATCTCAAGTCCAATAATAGACAATTAAATCGGTTAACAGCGTAAAAACCAGCACAATTAGCTAATGTGTTTATCCTGCGCTGAGTGGCCGTTTTGCCTGAGAGGGGTTGACATGAGTCGGCGTATCCAGTACCACTAAAAGCATATCGCATTCATCTGGAGCACGATTCATGATTCGCACCCTTCGTTTCACCGGTCTACTACTACTAAACGCATCCACTGTGCGCGGTAGACTGGCGGGCGAAATTCAGCGTTGAATCGTCTTCAGTAAAACTAAAAACCCGCGCCACTGCGCGGGTTTTTTTATGCTCGTAGCAAGGCGCCCTAAGACTGACAAGGACCTAACCCATGAGCCAGCAAGTCGTTATTTTCGATACTACTTTACGTGACGGTGAACAGGCATTACAGGCGAGCCTGAGTGTTAAAGAAAAACTGCAAATTGCGCTGGCCCTCGAACGCATGGGTGTAGACGTAATGGAAGTCGGCTTTCCCGTCTCCTCGCCGGGTGATTTCGAGTCAGTACAGACCATCGCCCGCACCATCAAAAACAGCCGCGTGTGCGGTCTGGCTCGCTGCGTTGAGAAAGATATTGATGTGGCCGCGGAATCCCTGAAAGTTGCAGAAGCTTTCCGTATCCATACATTCATTGCCACCTCTCCCATGCACATTGCGACCAAGCTGCGCAGTACGCTGGATGAAGTGATCGAACGTGCGGTGTATATGGTTAAACGCGCGCGTAACTACACTGATGACGTCGAATTCTCCTGTGAAGATGCAGGCCGCACGCCGATTGACGATTTGGCCCGTGTAGTGGAAGCCGCGATTAATGCCGGAGCCAGAACCATCAACATCCCGGATACCGTCGGCTACACCATGCCGTTTGAGTTCTCTAACATCATCACCGGCCTGTACGACCGCGTACCTAATATTGATAAAGCCATCATCTCTGTTCACACCCACGATGATTTGGGCCTGGCTGTAGGCAATGCCATCGCCGCCGTCCACGCCGGCGCGCGTCAGGTAGAAGGGGCAATGAACGGCATTGGTGAACGCGCCGGCAACTGCTCGCTGGAAGAAGTGATCATGGCGATCAAGGTGCGCAAAGACATTATGAACGTACACACTCGCATTAATCACAACGAAATCTGGCGCACCAGCCAGACCGTGAGCCAGATTTGCAATATGCCGATCCCGGCGAACAAGGCGATTGTTGGTACTGGCGCGTTCGCTCACTCCTCCGGTATTCACCAGGATGGCGTGCTGAAGAACCGTGAAAACTACGAAATCATGACTCCGGAATCCATCGGTCTGAACCAGGTTCAGCTGAACCTGACCTCGCGCTCTGGCCGCGCGGCGGTGAAACACCGTATGGAAGAGATGGGGTATCAGGACAGCGATTACAACATGGATCAGCTGTACGACGCATTCCTGAAACTGGCTGACAAGAAAGGCCAGGTCTTCGATTACGACCTGGAAGCGCTGGCATTCATCAACAAACAGCAGGAAGAGCCAGAACACTTCCGTCTGGACTACTTCACCGTTCAGTCAGGCTCAAGTGATATCGCTACCGCCTCCGTCAAGCTGGCCTGCGGCGATGAAATTAAAGCGGAAGCCGCCAACGGTAACGGCCCTGTGGATGCCATTTACCAGGCGATTAACCGCGTCACTGAGTACGACGTAGAGCTGGTGAAATACGACCTGACGGCAAAAGGGCACGGTAAAGACGCCCTGGGCCAGGTTGATATCGTCGTCAACTATAACGGTCGCCGCTTCCACGGTGTGGGTCTGGCGACAGATATCGTTGAATCCTCCGCGAAAGCGATGGTGCATGTCCTGAACAACATCTGGCGCGCCGCCGAAGTCGAAAAAGAGTTGCAACGCAAAGCTCAGAATAAAGAGAACAACAAGGAAACCGTGTGATGTCGAAGAATTACCATATTGCTGTGTTGCCGGGTGACGGTATTGGCCCGGAAGTGATGACACAGGCGCTGAAAGTACTGGAAGCCGTACGTTCGCGTTTTGCGATGAAAATTACCACCAGCCACTACGACGTGGGCGGTATTGCCATTGATAACCACGGTACTCCCCTGCCGAAAGGGACTGTAGAAGGCTGCGAGAATGCCGATGCCGTTCTGTTTGGATCCGTGGGTGGCCCTAAGTGGGAACATTTGCCTCCAGCAGAGCAGCCAGAGCGCGGCGCGCTGCTGCCGCTGCGTAAACACTTCAAACTGTTCAGCAACCTGCGTCCGGCGAAGCTGTACCCGGGGCTGGAAGAGTTTTGCCCGCTGCGCGCCGATATCGCCGCCAACGGTTTCGACATTCTCTGCGTGCGTGAGCTGACCGGCGGGATCTACTTCGGGCAGCCCAAAGGCCGCGAAGGCAGCGGTCAGCATGAGAAAGCGTTTGATACCGAGGTGTATCACCGTTTTGAAATTGAACGTATCGCTCATATCGCGTTTGAGTCAGCGCGCAAACGCCGCCGTAAAGTGACCTCTATTGATAAAGCGAACGTGCTCCAGTCGTCTATTTTGTGGCGCGAAATCGTCAGTGAAGTTGCTAAGCAGTACCCGGACGTTGCGCTGTCGCATATGTATATCGACAACGCAACGATGCAGCTGATTAAAGAT
Organism: Enterobacter cloacae complex sp. P18RS; assembly: GCF_014982105.1. Taxonomy (NCBI): domain Bacteria; kingdom Pseudomonadati; phylum Pseudomonadota; class Gammaproteobacteria; order Enterobacterales; family Enterobacteriaceae; genus Enterobacter; species Enterobacter cloacae complex sp. P18RS. The sequence goes on from NZ_JADCKV010000025.1 coordinate 145,990, forward strand.
CCGTCCCAGTTTGACGTGCTGCTGTGCTCCAACCTGTTCGGCGATATTCTCTCGGATGAATGCGCGATGATCACCGGCTCCATGGGCATGCTGCCCTCGGCCAGCCTGAACGAAGAAGGCTTTGGCCTGTACGAACCGGCGGGCGGCTCCGCGCCGGATATCGCAGGTAAAAACATCGCCAACCCGATTGCGCAGATCCTCTCCCTGGCTCTGCTGCTGCGCTACAGCCTGGATGCAGGCGATGCAGCAACCGCAATTGAAAACGCCATTAACCGGGCATTAGAAGAAGGCGTCCGTACCGGTGATTTAGCACGCGGCACGGCGGCAGTCAGTACCGATGAAATGGGCGACATCATTGCCCGCTATGTCGCTGAAGGGGTGTAATCATGGCTAAGACGTTATATGAGAAGTTGTTTGATGCGCACGTTGTTTACGAAGCACCAAACGAAACCCCACTGTTGTACATCGACCGTCATCTGGTACACGAAGTGACCTCTCCTCAGGCATTTGACGGCCTGCGCGCGCATAAGCGCCCGGTGCGTCAGCCGGGTAAAACCTTTGCCACGATGGATCACAACGTTTCCACCCAGACCAAAGACATCAATGCATCTGGCGAGATGGCGCGTATCCAGATGCAGGAGCTGATTAAGAACTGTAACGAGTTTGGCGTGGAGCTGTACGATCTGAACCACCCCTATCAGGGCATCGTCCACGTAATGGGGCCTGAGCAGGGGATTACTCTGCCGGGCATGACCATCGTCTGCGGTGACTCCCACACCGCGACGCACGGCGCATTTGGCGCCCTGGCGTTCGGGATTGGGACCTCTGAAGTTGAACACGTTCTGGCGACGCAGACCCTGAAGCAGGGCCGCGCCAAAACCATGAAGATTGAAGTGAAGGGTAAAGCTGCGCCGGGTATCACCGCGAAAGATATCGTGCTGGCGATTATCGGCAAAACCGGCAGCGCAGGCGGCACCGGTCACGTCGTGGAATTCTGCGGCGACGCTATCCAGGCGCTGAGCATGGAAGGTCGTATGACCCTGTGCAACATGGCCATTGAGATGGGCGCCAAAGCAGGCCTGGTTGCCCCAGACGAAACCACCTTCAATTATGTGAAGGGGCGTCTGCATGCTCCGAAAGGACAGGATTTTGACGACGCGGTAGCGTACTGGAAAACCCTGAAAACGGACGAGGGGGCAATTTTTGATACCGTTGTGACGTTACAGGCGGAAGAGATCGCCCCGCAGGTCACCTGGGGCACCAACCCGGGCCAGGTGATTTCCGTCAACGACAGCATTCCTGACCCGGCCTCCTTTGCCGATCCGGTCGAACGTGCCAGTGCGGAAAAAGCGCTGGCTTACATGGGGCTGAAACCCGGCGTACCGCTGACCGACGTGAGCATTGATAAAGTATTCATCGGCTCCTGTACCAACTCCCGTATTGAAGATTTACGCGCAGCGGCAGAAATTGCTAAAGGCCGCAAAGTGGCGCCGGGCGTGCAGGCGCTGGTTGTGCCGGGCTCCGGGCCGGTGAAAGCCCAGGCGGAAGCGGAGGGTCTGGATAAGATCTTTATTGAAGCAGGCTTCGAGTGGCGCCTGCCGGGTTGCTCCATGTGTCTGGCCATGAACAACGACCGCCTGAATCCGGGCGAGCGCTGTGCCTCCACCAGCAACCGTAACTTTGAAGGCCGTCAGGGCCGCGGTGGGCGCACCCACCTGGTCAGCCCGGCAATGGCCGCCGCTGCGGCAGTCACCGGTCATTTCGCCGATATTCGCAGCCTGAAATAAGGAGACAATCATGGCAGAGAAATTTACCCAACATACGGGCCGGGTTGTCCCTCTGGACGCCGCTAACGTCGATACTGACGCGATCATTCCTAAGCAGTTTTTGCAGAAAGTGACGCGCACGGGTTTTGGTGCGCATCTGTTCAACGACTGGCGTTTCCTCGACGATAAAGGCGAAGTGCCGAACCCGGAATTCGTCCTGAACTTTCCAGAATACAAAGGCGCCTCCATTTTGCTGGCGCGGGAAAACTTTGGCTGCGGATCGTCGCGTGAACATGCGCCCTGGGCATTAACCGACTACGGCTTTAAGGTGGTTATCGCCCCGAGCTTCGCGGATATCTTCTACGGCAACAGCTTCAACAACCAGCTGCTGCCGGTGACGCTGAGTGACGAACAGGTCGATGAACTGTTTGCGCTGGTGCAGGCGAATCCCGGGATTTCGTTTGAGGTGGATCTGGAAGCGGAAGTGGTCAAAGCCGGGGATAAGACCTACAGCTTCAGCATTGATGCGTTCCGCCGCCATTGCATGCTGAACGGTCTGGACAGCATTGGCCTGACGCTCCAGCACGAAGAGGCCATCTCCGCCTACGAGAAAAAACAGCCTGCGTTTATGGGCTAAAGGCAATGGCCCGCAGGGCGCGGGCCATTGATAAGGGTGCGTTGAGGCTCAACCACTCTGGAGAGGCGGGGAACCCCCCGCCAATACCGCTAACGTTTTGCTTCGTAAGCCAACACTGCCGCCAGCTCTGTTTTCTCCTGTCTGAAGTGCAGCTCACACAGCGAGTCGCGCACCATCCAGGTGAAGATCAACAGCGTCGTACAGATCAGAAACAAACCTAACAGCAGAGTACGTTTTGGCATTCCAGCCTCCTTATTGCTTTTCGGCAATGAAGAGACTAACCTCGCAATGTTGGTTGTGAAGTTGGTCTCCCCATCAGTTTTTTGATGTGGGACTCTCCACTGTTTGCCTCTTGCGAAAGCCTGAGGCAAACAGCCTCAAGCACCCGTCACGCACTCTATGCGCCTTCTCTGCGCCTGTCAGAAAATCGTTTCATTTCGTGAAGCCGCCTTCCAGAATCAAACGTCTTTTACCCGGCACGTCAGCATCAGCGTGACGAGCGAAATCGCTGCGATCACCCAGTACACGGATGCATGCCCATAGCTTTGCGACAGTGCCCCCTGAATCACCCCTGCCAGAATCACGCCGGTAGAGATACTGTTGGTAAACAGCGTGGTCGCGGAGCCTGCGCGCCCCGGCATTAAATCCTGGAACCAGAGCATGCCTATCCCGGCAACGATTCCGATAAACACCGCGTTAAACAGCTGTAACGCCAGCAAGGCTTCACGCGAATGGAAAAGGATCAGCCCCGCGTAGAACAGTACCCCGGCCGCCACGGCGACGACCATCATCCGACGCTTTCCGAAACGTTTGACGTAGTAACCCGCCAGAATCATCGCCGGGATCTCCAGCCCGGCAGCGGTGCCCATCAGAATACCCGCGAGCTTATCGGGCAGTCCCAGATCGCTGCTGATCCACAGCGGCATATCGATGATGTACATGGTGTTGCAGGTCCACATCAGCGTGGAGGCGATAAACAACATGCGGACGTTTTTATCCTGCCAGCCGCTCACCTGCGTGATGGGCTTGTCCGTCACCTGCTCTACGCGCGCCACCGATGGCAGCGCAAAGGCTATCAGCGCCAGGCTGATGACAAAAATCCCCGCCGCGATGGAAAACATGGTGGTGAAGCCGTAGTTCAGCGCCAGCATAAACGCCAGCGGCGGACCGATGACCCACGCGAGAGAGAGCTGCGCACGCATCACCGAGCTGAACATCACCACTTCTCTCGCCGAGCTGTCGGCGTACTCCCGGGCCAGGGCGAACAGTTGCGGCATCGCGGTGTTCGCCAGAGAGGCCAGCAGCACGCCGCAGGTAATGAGCGTCAGGTAATGGCGGTTGAAGGCAAACAGCAGCGCGTTGCCCACGGCCATGGCGCAACAAAAGAGGATCAGCTTACGGCGATCGCCCTGGCTGTCGGATCGTTTCGCCAGCCACAGGCTGACGAGGATCCCGGCAATGGCGTTGACGGTGTAGAACAGACCCACCCAAAACGGCTGCGCCCCCACCTCGCGGCTGAGAAACAGGCTCAACGTCGGCGCCTGTAGCGCGCCGGCCACGCCCATCATGAAGGCCACCAGCATAAAAGCGGCGTACACGCCATTCAGGCGTCGCCCCATCGTCATCAACCAGAGCATGCGCAAGTCCTTATGAAAGCGAATCGAAATTGGGTGAAATAGTAAACGAAAAAAGCCAGCAAAAAACATTTTGCTGGCAGGTGATTAGCACCAATACTCAGTCACACATGATCGAGGCGAGTTAGCGAGAAGAGGTCGGTTTCGTAACGTCCCACTGCATCAGATCTTCCAGTATTCTCAGCCGCTGCTCTGCGCACTGGCGGGCCAGCCAGGACACTCCCTTTGTCGCTGAAAAATAGTGCTGATAAAACTGACGTGCGGTAGACCTCTTCATAATTTACCTCCTCGCTTCATCGAAAAGGATTATTGGCTTAATATAGGGATTAATAAATTGCTGATTTTTTGTCAGGAGTTCCCCTTTTATGCCTTCCGGTCGTCTGCAACAACAATTTATCCGCCTCTGGCAGTGCTGCGAGGGGCAATCGCAGGAGACCACGCTGAACGAGCTGGCCGAGCTCCTCAACTGCTCCCGGCGTCATATGCGCACGCTCCTTAATACCATGCAGCAGCAGGGCTGGCTAAACTGGGAGGCCGAAGCCGGACGCGGCAAGCGTTCGCGCCTGACTTTCCTTTATACCGGCCTGGCGTTACAGCAACAGCGGGCGGAGGATCTGCTGGAGCAGGACCGCATCGATCAGCTGGTCCAGCTGGTGGGCGACAAAGCCGCCGTGCGCCAGATGCTGGTCTCGCATCTGGGACGCAGCTTTCGTCAGGGACGCCACATTCTGCGGGTGCTTTACTACCGCCCAATGAAAAATCTGTTGCCCGGTACGGCGTTACGTCGCTCTGAAACCCACATGGCCCGGCAGATATTCAGCGGTCTGACGCGGATAAATGAGGAAAACGGGGAACTGGAAGCGGATATTGCCCATCACTGGCAACAGGTGTCTCCGCTGCACTGGCGCTTCTTTCTACGCCCCGGCATTCATTTCCACCATGGACGCGAGCTGGAGATGCGCGACGTTATCGCCTCTTTAGAGCGCGCCCGCACGCTGCCGCTCTATTCGCATATCGCACGTATCCACTCTCCAACGGCCTGGACGCTGGATATTGAGCTTTCGCAGCCGGACAAATGGCTTCCGTGGCTTCTGGGCTACGTGCCATCAATGATCCTGCCTGCCGAGTGGCGCTCCCTGAACAATTTTTCCAGCCAGCCGATTGGTACGGGCCCCTACTCCGTTACACGAAATAACAGTAATCAGCTGAAGATCCGCGCCTTTGATGATTACTTTGGCTATAGGGCGTTGATCGACGAAGTGAACGTCTGGGTGTTACCGGATCTCAACGAAGAGCTGAGCGCAGGCCTGACCCTGGAAGGGCCAACAGCCGGTGAAAAGGCGTTCGAAAGCCGCCTGGAGGAGGGCTGCTACTACCTGCTCTTTGATAGCCGCAGCCATCGCGGGGCAAACCACGACGTCCGCAGGTGGATAAGCCATATTCTGGCGCCCGCTAACCTGATTTATCACGCAGAGGAGCAATACCAGACCTGGTGGTTCCCGGCCTATGGCCTGCTCCCACGCTGGCACCATGCGCAGCCCGTCCGCAGTGAAAAGCCTGCCGGACTGGAGATCATCACCCTCAGCTACTATCGCGATCACATTGAGCACCGTTTTCTGGCGAGGATCATGAGCACGCTGCTGGCAGCCGAAGGCGTGACGCTGGCGATTCAGGAAGTCGATTATGATGAATGGCATCGCGGAGACGTCATCAGCGATATCTGGCTCAACAGCGCAAACTTTACGCTGCCGCTTGATTTCTCGCTCTTTTCTCACCTGTACGAAGTGCCCCTGATTCAGCACTGTATCAACCGGGACTGGCAGCAGGACGCCGCGCGGTGGCGGGCGGGAGAAATGGATCTGGCCGCCTGGTGTCAGGAATTACTGACCGGGCAGACGATCGTACCGCTGATTCACCACTGGCTGCTGATCCAGGGGCAGCGCAGCATGCGCGGCCTGCGGATGAATACCCTCGGCTGGTTTGATTTTAAATCCGCCTGGTTTGCGCCGCCGGAGCCATAACGCTTTCGTAATATTCACCAAATCATTACAATAGCGCCGTTCTCAACGGGGTGCTGCATCACTGATGTGCGCTGAGATAATACCCGTCGAACCTGATCCGGATAACGCCGGCGAAGGGATTTGAGGCTGTCTCTCAAAATCCTTTGCCACTCAACCCTGAGGTGCAAAGTGTTAAAAAACGTTCTTCCTCTGCTGGCGCTGTTTGCGCTGCCTGTTTTTGCTAAGCCCGTTCTGACGGTCTACACCTACGACTCCTTCTCCGCCGACTGGGGCCCCGGCCCGGTGGTAAAAAAAGCCTTTGAAGCCGACTGCAACTGCGAGCTGAAATTCGTGGCGCTGGAAGATGGCGTCTCGCTGCTCAACCGTCTGCGCATGGAAGGCAAAAACAGCAAAGCCGACGTGGTGCTCGGGCTGGATAACAACCTGCTGGAAGCCGCCACCCAAACCAGACTGTTCGCCAAAAGCGGTGTGGCGTCAGATGCCGTCAACGTACCGGGCGGCTGGAAAAACGACACCTTCGTTCCCTTTGATTACGGCTACTTTGCGTTTGTCTACGATAAAAACAAGCTGAAGAATCCGCCCAAAAGCCTGAAAGAGCTGGTCGAAAGTGACCAGAAATGGCGCGTAATTTATGAAGATCCACGTACCAGCACGCCGGGTCTGGGGCTGCTATTGTGGATGCAGAAAGTCTACGGGGATAAAACGCCGGAAGCGTGGCAGAAGCTGGCCGCGAAAACCGTTACCGTCACCAAAGGCTGGAGCGAAGCCTACGGCCTGTTCCTGAAAGGCGAAAGCGATCTGGTGCTGAGCTACACTACCTCTCCGGCCTACCACATTATCGCCGAGAAGAAGGATAACTACGCCGCCGCGAACTTTGCTGAAGGGCATTATTTGCAGGTGGAAGTGGCCGCCCGCACCGCCGCGAGCAAACAGCCGGAGCTTGCCGAAAAATTCCTGAAATTTATGGTCTCCCCGGCATTCCAGAATGCTATTCCGACAGGAAACTGGATGTACCCGGTCACTGACGTTGCGCTGCCGGCAGGCTTTGAGCAGCTAAACAAGCCGCAAACCTCACTGGAATTTACGCCGCAGCAGGTTGCCGCCCAGCGCGCCGCATGGATTAGTGAATGGCAACGCGCCGTCAGCCGCTGATCCCCGGCTGGTTAGTTCCCGGGCTGCTCGCCGCCATACTGATGGTGGTCGTCAGTCTGGGTGCATTCCTTGCGCTGTGGTTTAACGCGCCAGAGAGCGATCTGCTCGCCCTCTGGCACGACAGCTATCTCTGGCACGTCATCCGTTTCTCCTTCTGGCAGGCGTTTCTCTCCGCGCTGCTGTCGACGATCCCGGCCATTTTCCTTGCACGCGCCCTCTATCGCAGACGTTTCCCCGGCAGGCTTGCCCTGCTGCGGCTGTGCGCGATGACGCTGATCCTGCCCGTGCTGGTGGCGGTGTTCGGTATTCTGAGCGTCTACGGTCGGCAGGGCTGGCTGGCATCCCTCTTCAACCTGCTTGGTCTGGAATGGACCTTCTCCCCTTACGGCCTGAAAGGCATTCTGCTGGCGCATATTTTTTTCAATATGCCGATGGCGACGCGCCTCTTTTTACAGGCGCTGGAAAACATTCCCGGAGAGCAGCGTCAGATTGCCGCCCAGCTTGGCATGCGCGGCTGGTCGTTCTTCCGCTTTGTCGAATGGCCGTGGCTGCGACGCCAGATTGCCCCGGTGGCCGCGCTAATCTTTATGCTCTGCTTCGCCAGCTTCGCGACCGTGCTTTCTCTCGGCGGCGGGCCGCAGGCCACCACCATTGAGCTGGCGATCTATCAGGCCTTAAGTTACGACTACGATCCGGGCCGCGCCGCGCTGCTGGCGATGGTGCAGATGGTCTGCTGCCTGGCGCTGGTGTTACTCAGCCAGCGGCTGAGTAAAGCGATCCCCACAGGCAGCAATCACTTGACAGGCTGGCGCGATCCGCAGGACAGCCTGCACAGCCGCGTCGCGGATTTTATGCTGATCGCGCTGGCCCTCCTGCTTCTGCTGCCCCCGCTGCTGGCCGTTATCGTTGATGGCCTGAATCGCAATGTGTTGTCGGTACTGCAACAGCCTGTCCTGTGGCAGGCGACGTGGATCTCATTGCGCATCGCGCTGGCAGCCGGGCTGCTGTGCGTGATCCTGACCATGATGCTGCTCTGGAGCAGCCGCGAGCTGTACGCGCGTCATGCCCGTAAAGCCGGACACGCGCTGGAACTGACGGGTATGCTGATCCTGGCGATGCCGGGTATTGTGCTGGCGACCGGATTCTTTTTACTGTTCAACAGCACCATCGGCCTGCCGGAAAGCGCCGACGGCATCGTCATTTTTACCAACGCGCTGATGGCTATCCCTTACGCGCTCAAGGTGCTGGAAAACCCGATGCGCGACGTCAACAGCCGCTACAGTTTGCTGTGTCAGTCGCTGGGCATGCAGGGCTGGCAGCGTCTGAAGGTGGTCGAACTGCGCGCGCTAAAGCGTCCGCTGGCTCAGGCGCTGGCGTTTGCCTGCGTGCTGTCGATTGGCGATTTTGGCGTTGTGGCCCTCTTTGGCAACGAGGATTTCCGCACGCTGCCGTTCTGGCTTTATCAGCAAATTGGCTCCTATCGTAGCCAGGACGGCGCCGTCACGGCGCTGCTCCTGTTGCTGCTGTGCTTTGCGTTATTTACCGTTATCGAAAAACTTCCGGGGCGTGATGTTAAAACTGACTGATGTAACCTGGCTTTATGAGCACCTGCCAATGCGTTTTACCCTCTCCGTTCGTCAGGGAGAGCGAATCGCAGTGCTTGGCCCTAGCGGGGCCGGAAAAAGTACTCTGCTCAATCTGATTGCCGGTTTTTTGCAGCCTGCCAGCGGGTCGATCGTCATTGATAATGGCGAATATACCTACGCTCCGCCGGCTAAGCGCCCGGTGTCGATGCTGTTCCAGGAAAACAATCTGTTCAATCATCTTACGGTGTGGCAGAACATCGCGCTGGGTATGGATCCGGGGTTAAAGCTCAGTGTTGCGCAGCGTCAGACGCTGGAGGCGATCGCCGAACAAATGGGCCTGGCTGCGTTTATCAACAGACTACCGGGTGAGCTTTCCGGCGGCCAGCGCCAGCGCGTGGCGCTGGCACGCTGTCTGGTGCGCAAGCAGCCGCTGCTGCTGCTCGACGAACCCTTTTCGGCGCTCGACCCGGCCCTGCGTCAGGAGATGCTCTCGCTGGTTGAGGAGGTTTGCGAGCGCGAGCAACTGACGATGCTGATGGTTTCGCATAGCATCGAAGATGCCGCACGCATCGCGCCGCGATCGGTGGTGATCGCGGAGGGACGTATTTTGTGGGATGGGGAAACAGAAGAACTTCTGAGTGGTAAGGCGGGAGCATCTTCACTTTTAGGTATTCGTGAGGTCTGATGCCCTCACCCTGGTCCTCTCCCACAGGGAGAGGGATCCCCAGTAATTTGAAAGCAAAAGCGATAACGTTGCCTTCAGAATAACTGAGGGCTTTCAGCGATGCCCTGGTACGGCTGTAAATCGCTGAGGCGTTTCCTGTAGGCCGGGGCGAGGCGCAGGGATGCGCCGAGAGGGCGGGCTTTACAGGGATGTTACCTCCGCCCGTCCCCGATAAGCCGGAAGGAATAAGCCGAAGGTACCGCGAAGCGGCGATTTTC
>NZ_JADCKV010000026.1:0-70335 GCF_014982105.1 Enterobacter cloacae complex sp. P18RS
CGTAGGCCCGTGCAAGCGAAGCGCCGCCGGGCAATTCAAACAGACTACTCTTCAGCCGCATAACCCTGCGGGGGCAACTTCACGCCGTCCAGCCAGGCTGCGCCGTTGCGCATCTCCAGACGTCCATCGACAAACCAGCTTACCACCAGCGGATAAATGGCGTGTTCCTGCGTCTGCACACGTTCGGTCACGTCGTCTTCGTTGTCGCCGTCAAAGACCGGTACTTTTGCCTGCAAAATGACCGGACCGCCGTCCAGCTCGTCGGTGACGAAATGCACGGAGGTACCATGCTCCTCATCGCCGTTCTCCAGCACCTGACGATGGGTGTGCAGACCGGGGTATTTTGGCAGTAGTGAAGGGTGGATATTGAGCAGTCGTCCGGCGTAGTGTGCAACAAAAGCCGGGCTCAGGATGCGCATGTAGCCTGCCAGCACCACCACGTCAGGCGCGTAGGCGTCAATCTCCTGCACCAGCTCACGGTCAAAGGCTTCACGCCCGGCGAACTGGCTGGCTTCCAGCGCGTGCGCAGGAATGTTCGCTTCCCGCGCGCGCTCAAGGCCGAATGCATCGGCCTTGTTGCTGAATACTGCCCGAATGGTGCCATTGATTTTCTTCTGTTTGCAGGCGTCTATGATTGCCTGCAAATTGCTTCCGTTGCCGGAAATGAGCACCACGATGTTTCTCATTCAATGACCACACGCTGTTCGGAATCGGAAGCTTTAATCGTACCGATTTTCCACGCGTTTTCACCTTTTTCTGTCAGCAGTTTAACCGCTTTATCCGCTTCGCTGGCGGGCAGGGCGATAACCATGCCCACGCCGCAGTTAAAGGTGCGGTACATTTCGTGAGAGCTCACGTTGCCTGCGGTTTGCAGCCAGTTGAAGACGGACGGCCACTGCCATGAGGATGCGTCGATCACCGCCTGGGTATTGTCCGGCAGCACGCGCGGAATGTTTTCCCAGAAGCCGCCGCCGGTGAGGTGAGCGATGGCGTGCACGTCAACGTTCTCAATCAGCTCCAGCACGTTTTTCACGTAGATGCGGGTCGGGGCCAGCAGGTGATCGGCCAGCGGTTTGCCGTCCAGCTCGGTGGTCAGCGGGTCGCAACCGCTCACTTCGAGGATTTTACGCACCAGAGAGTAGCCGTTGGAGTGCGGACCGCTGGAGGCCAGCGCAACCAGCACATCGCCGTCAGCCACTTTGCTGCCGTCGATAATTTCTGATTTTTCTACCACGCCGACGCAGAAGCCTGCGACGTCATAATCTTCACCGTGATACATGCCAGGCATTTCCGCGGTTTCACCGCCGACCAGCGCACAGCCGGATTGCAGGCAGCCTTCGGCGATACCGTTAATGACGCTGGCTGCGGTATCTACGTCCAGCTTGCCGGTCGCGTAGTAATCGAGGAAAAACAGCGGCTCGGCGCCCTGTACCACCAGGTCGTTGACGCACATCGCCACCAGATCGATACCAATCGTATCGTGACGCTTAAGATCCATCGCCAGGCGCAGTTTTGTACCGACACCATCCGTACCCGAGACCAGCACAGGTTCACGATATTTTTGCGGCAGCGCGCACAGTGCGCCGAATCCACCCAGGCCACCCATCACTTCCGGGCGGCGGGTTTTTTTCACCACACCTTTGATTCGGTCAACCAGCGCATTACCTGCGTCAATATCAACACCGGCATCTTTGTAGCTGAGAGAAGTTTTGTTGGTCACGGCTTAAATCCCCACGCGATTGCATAGCTAGTAAGAAAAATCGGCGCAATTCTAACAGTCCAGGCAAACGTTTGCGAGCCTATTCTCGGCGCGGGGATCTTTTTTTCTGTGCGGGCTGTCCAGGGCAACAAACTTGACTCTGTTCACGAAAATGAAACCGGTTTCGGCGATCTGCTTGCAACGGCTATCCCCTTTGCACATCATCAAACTGAAACCGGTTTCTGTAACTGTTTTTGCAGAAAATAACGCAGAATGAGGGATAGCGAATGTCAGGATTTAAAGCAGGTTTTCTGTGGGGTGGGGCCGTTGCGGCGCACCAGCTTGAAGGCGGCTGGAAAGAGGGCGGCAAGGGCGTGAGCGTTGCCGATGTCATGACGGCAGGCGCCCACGGGGTACCGCGTGAAATCACCAACGGCGTGCTGGAGGGGAAAAATTACCCAAACCACGAAGCCATCGACTTCTATCACCGCTATAAAGAAGACATCAAACTCTTTGCCGAGATGGGGTTCAAATGCTTCCGCACCTCCATCGCCTGGACGCGTATCTTCCCGAAAGGCGACGAGCTGGAGCCGAACGAAGCGGGACTCAAATTCTATGACGATCTTTTTGACGAGTGCCTGAAGCACGGCATCGAGCCGGTGATCACGCTTTCCCACTTCGAGATGCCTTTCCACCTGGTGACGGAATACGGCGGCTGGCGCAACCGTAAGCTGATCGACTTCTTTGTTCGCTTCGCGAAGGTCGTTTTTGAGCGCTACCAGCATAAAGTGAAGTACTGGATGACCTTTAACGAGATCAACAACCAGGCCAACTTCCACGAAGACTTTGCGCCGTTTACCAACTCCGGGCTGAAATATGCGCCGGGAGAAGATCGCGAGCCGGTGATGTTCCAGGCGGCGCACTATGAGCTGGTGGCCAGTGCCCTGGCGGTGAAGGCGGGGCGCGAGATCAACCCGTCGCTGCAAATCGGCTGCATGATTGCCATGTGCCCCATCTATCCGCTGACCTGTGCCCCGGACGATATGATGATGGCGATGAACGCCATGCATCGTCGCTACTGGTTCACCGACGTTCACGTGCGCGGCAAGTATCCGCAGCATCTGCTCAACTACTTTGAACGTCGCGGCTTCGCGCTGGATATCACCGAAGAAGATAAAGTGGCGCTGACGCAGGGCTGCGTGGATTACATCGGGTTCAGCTACTACATGTCTTTCGCCACCAAAGCGACGGCGGACAACCCGCAGCTGGACTACGACGAGAGCAAGAGCCTGGTCTCTAACCCGTACGTGCAGAAATCGGACTGGGGCTGGCAGATTGACCCGGTGGGGCTTCGCTACTCCCTCAACTGGTTCTGGGATCACTACCAGCTGCCGCTGTTTATCGTTGAGAACGGCTTTGGCGCGATCGACGTGCAGGAGAGCGACGGCACGGTGAACGACCAGTACCGCATCGACTACCTTTCCGCACACATCCGCGAGATGAAAAAAGCGGTGGTGGAAGACGGCGTGGATCTGATGGGCTATACCCCGTGGGGCTGTATCGACCTGGTCTCGGCCGGCACCGGCGAGATGAAAAAACGCTACGGCTTTATCTTTGTCGATAAAGATAACGAAGGTAACGGCACGCTGAACCGCAGCAAGAAGAAATCGTTCGACTGGTATAAGCAGGTGATTGCCAGCAACGGAGAGCAGCTATAATTGCCCGGTGGCGCTGCGCTTACCGGGCCTACGGGATGTGTAGGCCGGGTAAGCGTTAGCGCCACCCGGCAGAATCCCGCACCCAAGCCGGAGCTTCGCCTCCGGTTTTTTTGTCTCTAAATCACTTTGATTGATATACGTCAAGCAAGATGGGTATGGCGCAATCCGAAAAAAGCGGTATAATCCCGCGATTTTTTTGCGGATGCCGCCTCAGAGGAGAAAGAGAATGAAGATTGTGGAAGTGAAACACCCACTCGTTAAACACAAGTTGGGCCTGATGCGTGAGCATGACATCAGCACGAAGCGTTTTCGCGAACTGGCTTCTGAAGTGGGTAGCCTGCTGACCTACGAAGCGACCTCTGATCTGGAAACGGAAAAAGTGACCATCGAAGGCTGGAACGGTCCGGTACAGGTTGAGCAGATCAAAGGTAAAAAAATTACCGTGGTGCCAATCCTGCGTGCGGGTCTGGGCATGATGGAAGGCGTACTGGAGCACGTCCCAAGCGCGCGTATCAGCGTGGTGGGTATCTACCGTAACGAAGAGACGCTTGAGCCGGTCCCGTACTTCCAGAAGCTGGTCTCTAACATCGACGAGCGTATGGCGCTGGTGGTTGACCCGATGCTGGCGACCGGCGGTTCGATGATCGCCACCATCGACCTGCTGAAAAAAGCGGGATGCAGCAGCATCAAAGTGCTGGTGCTGGTTGCGGCGCCGGAAGGTATCGCGGCGCTGGAAAAAGCGCACCCGGACGTTGAACTCTATACCGCGTCTGTCGACCAGGGACTGAACGAGCACGGGTACATCATCCCGGGGCTCGGCGATGCCGGCGATAAGATTTTTGGTACTAAATAATCGAATAACGATAAAGAAGCCGACTTTGATAGTCGGCTTTTTTTTGAATAAAAACCAACAATGACACTCAGAGGAAAACATTATGACGCGCCGTGCTATCGGGGTGAGTGAAAGACCGCCGCTTTTACAGACAATCCCGCTTAGTTTGCAGCACCTGTTCGCCATGTTTGGCGCAACCGTGCTGGTGCCAATCCTGTTTCACATTAACCCGGCTACCGTGCTGCTGTTTAACGGCATCGGTACGCTACTTTACCTCTTCATCTGTAAAGGCAAAATCCCGGCCTATCTCGGGTCGAGCTTCGCGTTTATCTCCCCGGTTCTGCTGTTGCTGCCGCTGGGTTATGAGGTCGCGCTGGGCGGCTTTATCATGTGCGGCGTGCTGTTCTGCCTGGTCTCCTTCATCGTGAAGAAAGCCGGTACCGGCTGGCTGGACGTGATGTTCCCGCCTGCGGCAATGGGGGCCATCGTTGCCGTCATCGGCCTGGAGCTGGCGGGCGTGGCGGCGAACATGGCCGGGCTGCTGCCTGCGGACGGTCAGTCACCGGATTCCAAAACCATCATTATTTCGCTGGTGACGCTGGGCGTGACGGTTTTCGGTTCCGTCCTCTTCCGCGGCTTTATGGCGATTATCCCGATCCTGATCGGCGTGCTGGCGGGTTACGCGCTCTCCTTCGTGATGGGCGTTGTGGATACCACCCCGATTGCCGAGGCGCACTGGTTCGCGCTGCCAACCTTCTACACCCCGCGCTTTGAATGGTTCGCCATTTTCACTATTCTGCCTGCCGCGCTGGTGGTGATTGCTGAGCACGTCGGCCACCTGGTGGTGACGGCGAACATCGTGAAGCGCGACCTGATCCGCGACCCGGGCCTGCATCGCTCCATGTTTGCCAACGGTTTCTCCACCATCATCTCTGGTTTCTTCGGCTCCACGCCAAACACGACTTACGGTGAGAATATCGGCGTAATGGCGATCACCCGCGTCTACAGCACCTGGGTTATCGGCGGCGCGGCGATCATCGCCATTCTGCTCTCCTGCGTTGGCAAACTGGCGGCGGCGATCCAGATTATCCCGGTTCCGGTGATGGGCGGCGTTTCCCTGCTGCTGTACGGGGTGATCGGTGCCTCCGGTATTCGCGTGCTGATTGAATCCAAAGTGGATTACAGCAAGGCGCAGAACCTGATCCTCACTTCCGTTATCCTGATTATCGGCGTGAGCGGCGCGAAGGTGCACATCGGCGCGGCAGAGCTGAAGGGGATGGCGCTGGCGACCATCGTCGGCGTCGGCCTGAGCCTGATTTTCAAGCTGATCTCGGTGATCCGCCCGGAAGAGGTAGTGCTGGACGCGGACGACAGCGAAAAAGCGCCACATTGATCGTCATGCCGGGCGAAGGATCGCCCGGTTCTCTCCTTGCAGGTTCCGTGTTAAACTCCATTCCGATTTTATGTAAGATCTCTGGTTGAGGTATTTCTGAACGGACCGGCACAGCTCTCTCTGCCACTTTATCTCCCTGACGACGAAACTTTCGCGAGTTTCTGGCCGGGTGATAACCCCTCTTTACTGGCTGCACTGCAAAACGTGCTGCGCCAGGAACACAGCGGATACATCTATATCTGGTCACGCGAAGGCGCGGGACGCAGCCACCTGCTGCATGCCGCCTGTGCGGAGCTTTCGGCGCGCGGTGACGCGGTAGGCTATGTGCCGCTGGATAAACGCACCTGGTTTGTGCCTGAAGTGCTGGAGGGCATGGAACATCTCTCCCTGGTCTGCATCGATAATATCGAATGCGTGGCGGGGGACGAACCGTGGGAAATGGCGATCTTTAACCTCTACAACCGCATTCTGGAGTCGGGCAAAACCCGGCTGCTGATCACTGGCGATCGTCCGCCGCGTCAGCTCAATCTGGGGCTGCCGGATCTGGCGTCTCGTCTGGACTGGGGGCAAATCTACAAGTTGCAACCGCTGTCGGATGAAGACAAACTCCAGGCGCTTCAGCTGCGCGCCAGACTGCGCGGATTTGAACTGCCGGAAGACGTAGGGCGCTTCCTGCTCAAGCGTCTGGATCGGGAGATGCGTACGCTCTTTGATACGCTCGATCAGCTCGATCGCGCCTCCATCACCGCCCAGCGCAAGCTGACCATTCCGTTTGTGAAAGATATTCTTAAGCTTTGAGTTTTTTGCCCGGTGGCGCTGCGCTTACCGGGCCTACGAAAACCCGTCATACCTTGTAGGCCGGGTAAGGCGCAGCCGCCACCCGGCTAAAGATCCCCCAACAAGTGCTCCACCAGCAGCGGAATCGGTCTTCCCGATGCCACGCTTCTGCCGTTCTCACGCCACAGCGCCGTCCCGCTGATATCCAGATGCGCCCACGGAATGGTCGGCGGGCAGAAGTGATGCAGCAGCCACGCCGCCGAGGCGCTGATCGCCGCATTGTTGGTCGGCGTGTTGCACAGATCGGCAATGGCGCTGTCGGTCTGCTTTCTCAGCCGCGCATCCAGCGGCAGGGACCACACCTCGTCGCCGCTTCGTTTGCCCGCGAGCGTCAGTGCCTGACGCAACGGCTCATCCTGGGTCATCAGCCCGCTCAGCTCATACCCCAGCGCTTTCACCACCGCTCCGGTTAAGGTCGCCATATCAATGATATAGTGAGCCTGCGGATGGCGCTGACTCGCCCAGGCGATAGCGTCTGCCAGCACCAGCCGGCCTTCGGCATCGGTATTGTTGATTTCAACGGTGGTGCCGTTGCAGGCCATCGCCACCGTGCCGGGCTGCATGGCGTCGGGGCCGATGGCGTTTTCCGCCAGCGCCAGCACGCCCATGATGCGCACGGGTAATTTCAGCTCCGCAACGGTCAGCATCAGCCCGAGCACGTTAGCCGCGCCGCACATGTCATATTTCATGGTGTACATGCCCGCGCCTTCCTTCAGCCACAGGCCGCCGGTGTCAAAGGTAATGCCTTTTCCCACGTAGCAGCGCACCGGGCCATCAGACACGCCGTTATAGTGAATAGCCAGCAGGCGCGGTGGGCAGGTCGCCCCTTTGCCGACGGCGTGCAGCAACCCAAGCCCTTGCTCAACGATTTGCGTTTCATCCAGTACGTCACACCGCAGGGCAGGGCTGGCGGCACACAGTTTTTGCGCCTCATCCACCACAAACTGCGGCGTGCAGCGGTCGGACGGCATATCCGCCAGACGTCGCACCGCAACCATGCCGAGCGCAATGGCCTGCTGCTGGCGGAAGGTCGTCTCCAGCTTCGCCTGCTGTTCCGGCAGGCAGAGGGCAGTGATGCAGGTAAGACGCAGCGCTACGTCCGTCTTCTTCAGCTTCAGGTCACTGAGCCTGTGCGCCTGATTAAAGAGAAAACGCAGTACCTGCGCCAGCACCACATCGTCAATATCCGTCACGTCCAGCACGAGTTCGGCGCTGGCGGGGGCGGCAAGCAGCGGTCGCAGGGCGGTGAGCAACCCTTCGGTCAGGGCGTCATGCCAGAGCGCATCCGGAAACAGGGTGATGCGGGCAAACGGCGCGCAGCCAAAGCGCGCGTCCGCGACGGTGCTCTGCTGGCGCATTTCAGCGATAAGAGCGCTATCCGGTAACAGGGAACTGTCAGCGCGCGCAATCAAATGGCTTTGCGGCTTCGCGTCTGAAAGCGCGTTGATAAACTGGTATGTGATCATCATGACTCCTCAATCGGTGCGCGGATCCGCGCGGCATAGGCCTGCATCCACTCCTCATCTACCGCGTGATAGTGCGTTTTCTCCCGCAGGCGTTCAGTACGGAAAACGGTGAGGGGCTGGCGAGCCGTCGCCACCACAAACGAGAAGGTTTTGATGTTGGTCGCGGCGCCAAATTCTCCTTTGCTGTTCATGCACACCACGGAGAGATCGCCCGCGCGGCCAAAGCGCGACATCAGCTTGTCTTCCAGTTCGAACACCACCGAATCCGCCGCCTGCTGCGGCGTCATCCCTTGCGCCATCCGGCGAACGATTTCGTAGCTGGTACAGCCCTTCATCAGATCTTCACCGACGCCCGTGGCGGTGGCCGCGCCGGTTTCGCTGTCGCAGTAAAAGCCGGAGCCGATGATGGGTGAGTCACCGAGGCGACCGCGTTTTTTCATAAACAGGCCGCTGGTGGAAGTGGCGACGCTCATCGATCCCTGTTTATCGAGGCCGATGATACCGACGGTGTCATGTCCGTCGTAGGGGCTTAACCCCTTATCCAGCGTTTCGCGGCAGCGCTTACGGTAGTGTTGCATGGCGCGATCCGTGAGCATGGTTTTGTCGGCAAAGCCCTGGCTCAGCGCCCATTCGCGCGCGCCCTGGCCGACCAGCAGGCTGTTATAGCGCTGGCGGCTGAGCGCGTGCGCCACGCGTACCGGGTTGGCGATATCCACCAGATTGCCCACGGCGCCGAACGCCAGCGTGTCGCCGTCCATATAGGCCGCGTCCAGCTCTACCTCGCCGTTCTCGGTCGGCAGCCCGCCGTAGCCGACGGATTTATAAAACGGAAAGTCCTCGACGGCGGCGACGGCATCCACCACCGCCGGAGCGACAGGTTTGCCCGCAGCCAGCGCAGACGCAGATTCCGTGACGCCTTCAAGCGCCATTCGCCAGGTTGCGATAATTCCCCACATGCTTTACTCCTGTTTTGCAAGGGTGGTGTCGGTTTGCGTAGCGGTAGTCAGCTCCGCGGCGCGGTACTGTTTATCCACGATACGCATGAAAGGCAGGTACAGCATGGCGCCAATCAGCAGGTTGATCAGCTGCATCACGCTGCCGCTCAGGTGCCCGGTGACGATAAAGCCGCTGATAACCGGCGGCAGCGTCCAGGGGATAAACACCCCGGTGGTGACGGCGACCGCACCAATTTTCATCGCCGCATACTGCACGGTGACCAGCACCAGCGGCACCAGATTGAACGGGATGAGCATGATCGGGTTCATGATCACCGGCAGGCCAAAGAGAATCGGTTCGTTGATGTTAAACACCGACGCGCCCGCACCGAGGCGTGCTACTTCGCGCATGTTTTTGCTGCGGGCGAAAATCAGCATCGCAATCACCAGCGACAGCGTGGCACCCGCGCCGCCCATCCAGATCATGTCAAAAAACTGTTCGGTGATGATGTGCGGCGGCGTCGTTCCCGCCTGGATCGCGGCGATGTTGTCGGTCTGGTTCTCCATCCACAGCGGGCGAATAATCCCGTTGATCATCGAACCGGAGTTAATGCCCACTGACCACAGAATGGTGATGCTGAATACGGTCATCAGCGCCCCGAAATAAGAGGTGCCGTAGTGGCGTACCGGGGTGGCAACCACTTCATAAATAAACTGGTGGATGGTGTGGTAGTGGGTGTTTTCAAAGATGATGCGGATAAGCAGCACCAGAATCATCACCAGCAGGGCCGGGATCAGGGCCGCGAATGACTCCTGCACCGCCGGAGGCACGCCGTCCGGCATTTTGATGACCAGCTTTTTGCGCTTCAGCCAGCAGAACAGTTCCGTCCACAGCAGGGAACCGATCATCGCCACGAACAGCCCTTTGCTGCCAATCCACTCCACCGGCATCACGGTAATGCCGCCGTTTTCCGCCACTTTGATAAAGGGCGTCAGGATCAGAAACGCGACCAGCGCCAGGATGCCGCAGGAGATGCGGTCCTCTCCATAATGCTCAGCCAGGCGGTAGGCCACCAGGAAGCTGATAAACAGCGACATGGTTGAGAACACCGCGTTAAACGGGATCTCTATAATTGCACTCCAGCTCTCACCAAAGGCCTGAGACATAAACTGCTGATAGGCCTGATTCGGGAAGGAGGAGATCACCAGCAGAATAGAGCCGACGATGATAAACGGCATGAATGACACGTAGGCGCCGCGAATGGCCCCAAGATGACGCTGCTGGGCCGTTTTCGCCGCCAGCGGCATCAGTTTTGCTTCAAGAAATCCCAGAACATTGTTCATTGTGAACTCCGTACAAGATTGAGAGGTGTTGTTTATGTTATGTCTGTGGATTATCAGTGAAGCGCGGCGAGCGAAAGGTGAAATCGGTCACAAAGCATTCGCTGCTCTGATATAAATCTCATAAGATTAGTTCCGGAGAGAGACGCGATGGAAATCAAACTGCATGCCAACGCCACCACCACACCGCGTATCCGTCGTTATCTTCAGCAGTCAGATAAAAGCGACAGGGAACTTGCCGTTGAGCTGGGGATCTCGGTCACCACCGTCAGGCGCTGGCGCAACCGCGACCAGGTTTCGGATAACCACACAACGCCAAAAGTGATACACAAAGCGCTGAGACATGAGCAGGCGGCACTGATAAATGCCCTGCGGGATATCACCGGGGCACCGCTGGATGAACTGCTGCTGCTGGTGAATGACGGACTCGGGATCGCCGTTTCCCGCGCGACCCTGAACCGCTACCTCAAACCAGCTTCGGTAAAACAAAAGGGGGCGTCGTTGCAGGGCAAAAAGGCGCTGAAGGCCGGTATCATGCCGCAGAAGCTGTTTCTGCATCATCAGCCGCTGTCGCTGCATATGGACGACGGTGGCGAGCAACACCTGCTCTGGGCGCGTGAACCCGTCAGCGGCTGGTGTTACGCCCGGCTTTATGCTGGCGTATCGCCGCAGTTGCTGACCCGCTGGACGAACGAGGTGCTGGCTGCCTGTCCGGCTGATATTCAATCTGTTGAGACTTTTGGGCTGGAAGTGAACTTGCCAGAGCATAACGTCACCGTAAAAGTGCATTCACAGTATTATCTCGCCCTTCAGGTCACCGTGCCGTTACGCGAAATCATTCCGCGGGTGAACAGTGAACCGATGGGAGAGCTGTTGATCCAACTGTGTGAGTTTTACAACCGGGGAAAAGCGCAGAAAAAGCTGGGAGAGCGTACGCCGCAGGCGTTTCTGGAAGCGCTGCGGCGTAACGATTAGACGATCTCGAGCACGTCTTCCGGCGGACGGCCGATACGCGCCTTGCCATTTGCCACCACAATCGGGCGCTCAATCAGCTTTGGATTGTCGACCATCGCCTGAATCAGCCGATCTTCAGTGAGACTGGTATCGTTCAGATTGAGCGACTTATACAGATCTTCTTTCTGACGCATCAGGTCGCGTGCGCTGCCCATGTTCAGCATCTTCAGCAGCTGGCGGATAGTCTGCGCGTCCGGCGGCGTCTCCAGGTACAGCACCACTTCCGGTTCGATGCCGTTAGACTTCAGCAGGCTGAGGGTGTCTCGGCTCTTGGAGCAGCGAGGGTTATGGTAAATTTTTACCGCGTCTGTCATGACTTCTCCTTTATTACATCTTCTCGTACGGCTTAAAGCGTTGTTGCAGGCCGCGCAGCTGGTCGATTCGCGCATCGTAGCGGGCCTGTTGCAGGCTGCCAAGCTTCACCTGCGAGCTGGCGCTGCTCAGCAGGGAAATGGCCTGATCGAGACGACCCGCCAGCGCCAGACCTTCCGCACGCGCGGCCAGCTCCTGATCGCGGTTACCCAGTTGCCCCTGGGCCTGGGCGAGCAGCTCCCAGCCGTTCTGGTCATCTTTATTGCTAAAGGTGTAGCGGTTCAGAATGGTCACCGCCTCGCCGGGCTGGCCGCCCTGTAGGTAGGCGTTCGCCAGGTTAAGCTGCAATACTGGATTATTACGAAGATCTTTCGCCCCTTTCAGGCGATTAATCGCATCGGTCGCTTTTTTCTGCCCCAGATCGATATCGGTGGCGAGGTCGAGATACCACGGATTGTCAGGCGCCGCCGCCAGCAGCGGCTGTAGCGCTTTTCGCGCTTCATCGTATTTGCTGGCCTCCATCGCCTGGAGCGCCTGACCATACTGCGCCGCGTTTTTCTCGCGCACGTTGCCTTTCGCCAGCGCGTCCAGCAGATCGCTGGTGAGCTGATTACGTCCGGAGTTGTACATGCCAAGCGTTCTCACTTTGGCCATGTAGAAATCCTGCGAAGACTGCACCACGACCGGACGCATCTGGTTGGCTCGGTTACGCGCATCCGAGAGGCGGCTTTCCGGCAGCGGGTGGGTCAACAGAATTTCAGGCGGGCGCGACGAGTAGCGTGCCTGGTCGAGCAGCTTTTCCAGGAAGCTCGGCATGGCCTGCGGGTCAAAGCCGGAACGCTGTAAAACCTGAATGCCGATGCGGTCTGCTTCCTGCTCGTTCTGCTGGGTAAAGCTGATCATCCCCTGACGCGTCCCCGCCAGCGTCCCGGTAAGCGCCGCCATCCCGGCCTGCGGGCTGGCCATCGCCAGCAGAATAGAGCCCAGCGCGCCCACCCAGGTTAGCGGGGCGTTACGCTTCTGATCTTCCATCGCACGCGCCAGATGGCGCTGGGTGACGTGCGAAATTTCGTGCGCCATGACGGACGCCAGCTGGCTTTCGTTATCGGAATAACGGAACAACGCCGAATGCAGTACCACGTTCCCGCCAAAGAAGGCGAAGGCGTTGATTTCGTCGTTATTGATTAAATAGAAGTGGAAGGGCGTTTTTACCGAGTCGGCGTGCGCCACCAGACGCATCCCCAGGCCGTTAATGTATTGCACCAGCAAAGGGTCGTTAATCAGCGGAGCACTGCCGCGCAACTGGCGTACGTAATAATCACCCATCTGCATCTCCTGCCCGATGGAGAGCGTGCTTCCTGCCGTGGTGCCCATGTCCGGCAATGAATCGGACGAGTCAGCGAAAGCGGGCAACACCTGACCCACCGTCACGGCGGCAATCAGTGCCGCAACCAGTGTTTTTCTCAACTGCCTGAACATAACCACTGTCCTGTATGTTGGATGTGCTAATTTGACCGATGAACCCGCATAACGTTCATCTCCGCTGCTCTGCGAGTGTAGCCGTGTTAAGAGATGAAGAAAATCCCATTCATCAGGGTTTTGCGAAACCTGACAGTGAAACAAAAAGGAAAGTCTTTTTTGTGACAGTTAGATACAATTCACCGTCTCACTCCCGCCATTCGATTCAGGGAAGGGTTGTATGCTCGAAATGTTAATGCAGTGGTATCGGCGTCGGTTTAGCGACCCGGAAGCCATTGCTTTGCTGGTCATTCTGGTTGCCGGATTCGGTATCCTGTTCTTCTTTAGTGGCCTGCTGGCGCCGCTACTGGTGGCGATTGTGCTGGCGTATCTGCTGGAGTGGCCCACCGCGCGTCTGGAACATATCGGCTGTTCCCGCCGCTGGGCGACCAGCATTGTTCTGGTGCTGTTTGTCGGCATTCTGCTGCTGATGTCCTTCGTGGTGATGCCCATCGCCTGGCAACAGGGGATCTACCTGATCCGCGATATGCCCGGCATGCTGAATAAACTGTCTGATTTTGCCGCCACGCTGCCGCGCCGCTATCCTGCGCTGATGGACGCCGGGATCATCGATGCGATGGCCGAAAACATGCGCGCCCGCATCATGACCATGGGTGACTCGGTGGTGAAATACTCTCTGGCCTCGCTGGTAGGCCTGCTGACGCTGGCGGTTTACCTTGTTCTCGTGCCGCTAATGGTATTCTTCCTGGTCAAAGATAAAGAGCAGATGCTGAACGCGGTACGCCGCGTGCTGCCGCGCAATCGCGGTCTCGCCGGTCAGGTCTGGCAGGAGATGAACCAGCAGATCACCAACTACATTCGCGGCAAAGTGCTGGAGATGATTGTGGTGGGCGTGGCGACCTGGATTGGCTTCGTGATCTTCGGACTGAACTACTCGCTGCTGCTGGCGGTGCTGGTCGGATTCTCGGTTCTGATCCCGTATATCGGCGCGTTTGTGGTGACCATTCCGGTAGTCGGTGTGGCGCTGTTCCAGTTTGGTCTGGGTACGGAGTTCTGGAGCTGTTTCGCTGTATACCTGATTATTCAGGGACTGGACGGGAACCTGCTGGTACCGGTGCTGTTCTCAGAAGCAGTTAACCTGCATCCGCTGGTGATTATCCTGTCAGTGGTGATTTTCGGCGGGCTGTGGGGATTCTGGGGGGTATTCTTCGCCATTCCGCTGGCGACGCTGATTAAAGCCGTGGTCCACGCGTGGCCGGATGTGCCAGCGGTGGAAGAGAAGTAGATTTAGTGCGGGCTGATGCCCTCACCCCAACCCTCTCCCGCGGGGAGAGGGGGCAAACACTAAAAACGGTAGCGCATGCTACCGTTTTGCATTTACCTTGTAGGCCGGGTAAGCGCAGCGCCACCCGGCACTAAAATGATCACGCGTTCTCTTTCAGCCACTTCAACACCACGTCGTGGTGGTTGCTGGTTTTGAAATCATCAAACACGTGCTCAACTTTACCGTCAGCGTCAATCAGGAAACTGATGCGGTGAATACCGTCGTACGTTTTGCCCATAAAGGACTTCTCACCCCAGACGCCAAACTGCTCGCAAACCTGGTGGTCTTCATCGGAAAGTAGCGTGAAGTTCAGCAGCTCTTTTTCCGCAAAGCGTGACAGCTTCTCTGGCTTATCGGTGCTGATGCCCAGCACTTCCACACCGACCTTTTTCAACTCATCCATGTTGTCGCGTAGACCGCAGGCCTGTACGGTACAGCCCGGGGTCATGGCTTTCGGGTAGAAATAGACCAGAACACGCTGTCCCTGGAAGTCGGTCAAATTTACTTGCTCGCCGTCTTGATCCGGTAAGCTAAATTTCGGTGCGATATCACCGGCTTTCAGTGGGTTCATTACTCAACTCCATCCTGTTCGTGCTGCGAATAATCGACGACGCTTATACTGCCTTGCGCGTGTAATTCTGTACAGAGGGCTTTGAACGCTTGCTCGATATTTGACGCATCCTGCGAGGCAGGGCTGTGTGCGGTAATTTGAATAAACAGCGTCGGGATTGCGTTTTCATCGCCCGGCTGCGTGCGGGAAACCAGTTCGGCAATGTTCATCTGATGGCTGTCAAACAGCGCCGTAAAACGTTCAATCAGATGAGGTGAATCAGGCACTTCAACCTGTACCCAGACCGTGGCAGGCAGAGCCGGACTCGGGCGCGCGGTGGTGCGCTTCATCACAATCAGTAAATCCAGCTCTGCGCCTTTCAGCGGCAAGGTAGATTCGATGAGGGTAATGGCATTCCATGTTCCGGAAAGCAGCATGATGAACGTGAACTCTTCGCCAAGCATAGCCAGCCGGCTATCTTCGATGTTGCAGCCGCAGCTGCTCACGTGGCGAGTGATGGTATTCACGATACCCGGCCTGTCAGCACCCAGCGCAGTGATAACCAGGTAATGTTGTGATGAGGTTGTCAAACCTGTTCTTCCTTTGCGTGGTTAAGTCTTCCTAAGGAAAGCATAAAAAAAACATGCATACAACCGCCTGAGAGCCTCAGGTCGCTTGCTTTTATTACAGTTCCAAACGTAACATTGAGGCTCTTGTTCGCACAGAGGATGGCTCATGTTCACGGGAAGTATTGTCGCGCTTGTTACACCGATGGATGAAAAAGGTAATGTCTGCCGGTCAAGCATGAAGAAGCTCATTGATTACCATGTCGCCAATGGAACCTCGGCGATCGTTTCGGTAGGGACTACCGGTGAATCCGCTACGCTGAGCCACGAAGAGCACGGCGACGTTGTGATGCTGACCCTGGAACTGGCGGACGGGCGTATTCCGGTCATCGCGGGGACGGGCGCAAACGCAACGGCAGAAGCGATTAGCCTGACTCAGCGTTTTAACGACAGCGGCATTGTCGGCTGCCTGACGGTGACCCCTTATTACAACCGTCCTACTCAGGAAGGTTTGTTCCAGCATTTCAAAGCCATCGCTGAACATACTGACTTGCCACAAATTCTGTATAATGTGCCGTCCCGTACCGGTTGCGATATGCTGCCGGAAACCGTTGGCCGTCTCTCGAAAGTAAAAAATATTATCGGGATTAAAGAGGCGACAGGGAACTTAAGCCGCGTTCATCAGATCAAAGAGCTGGTTTCAGACGACTTTATCCTGTTGAGCGGTGATGATGCGACCGCGCTGGACTTTATGCAGCTCGGTGGTAATGGCGTGATTTCCGTTACGGCGAACGTGGCGGCGCGTGATATGGCTGACATGTGCAAACTGGCCGCAGCCGGTCACTTTGATGAAGCTCGCGTGATTAATCAGCGTCTGATGCCGTTGCACAATAAATTATTTGTCGAACCCAATCCGATCCCAGTGAAATGGGCATGTAAGGAGTTGGGGCTTGTAGCAACCGACACGCTGCGTCTGCCAATGACACCGATTACCGACCACGGTCGTGAAATTGTCGCTGGCGCGCTGAAGCATGCCGGTTTGCTGTAAAGTTTAGGGAGATTTGATGGCTTATTCAGTACAGAAGTCGCGCTTGGCGAAGGTTGCGGGTGTTTCGCTTGTTATGCTCCTCGCTGCCTGTAGTTCAGACTCGCGCTACAAGCGCCAGGTGAGCGGTGATGAATCCTATCTGGATGCGCCGCCGCTTGCTGAACTTCACGCGCCTGCCGGCATGATCCTGCCGATCCAGAACGGTGATTATAATATTCCGGTTACCAACGGCAGTGGCCTGGTGGGTAAAGCGCTTGATATTCGTCCGCCGGCTCAGCCTCTGGCGCTGGTGAGTGGCGCGCGCACGCAGTTTACCGGTGATACGGCCTCTCTGCTGGTGGAAAGCGCACGCGGTGCCACGCTGTGGCCGCAGGTTGTGAGCGTTATTCAGTCGAAAAACTATACGATTGATAAACGCGACGACGCCAGCCAGACCTTAACCACCGACTGGATTGAGTGGAACCGTCTCGATGAAGACCAGCAGTATCGTGGTCGTTATCAAGTCTCCGTTAAGCCGCAGGGTTATCAGCAGGCGGTTACCGTTAAGCTGTTGAATCTTGAGCAGGCAGGTAAACCGGTTGCCGATCCGGCCGCCATGCAGCGCTACAGCACTGAAATGCTGAACGTGATTGCCGCTGGTCTGGATAAGAACGCTACCGATGCCGCAAACGCCGCGCAGAACCGTAACGGTTCAACGTTTGATGTGCAGAGCGGTGCAGACGATACCGGCCTGCCAATGCTGGTGGTGCGTGCGCCGTTTAACCAGACCTGGCAGCGCCTGCCAGCAACGCTTGAAAAAGTGGGCATGAAGGTGACCGACAGCACCCGTTCAACGGGCAGCATCACAGCGACCTATAAGCCGCTGTCTGATAGCGCCTGGCAGGAGCTGGGGGCAAGCGATCCACAGCTGCCTTCCGGTGACTACAAAATCCAGGTTGGCGACCTCGATAACCGCAGCAGCCTGCAATTTATCGATCCGAAAGGACACACGCTGACCCAGGCGCAGAACGATGCGCTGGTCGCTGCCTTCCAGGCCGCATTCAGCAAATAATAGTGAGGGCTGGTTAATCCAGCCCTTTTTATTTTCGTGCTACGCAAACGTGTGCGTGGCATAATATGGCCAGTTTTGAATACAAATCATCACACCAGGAGTAATGAAGATGCAGAAGCAAGCTGAGTTGTATCGTGGCAAAGCGAAAACCGTATACAGCACGGAAAACCCGGATCTGTTGGTGCTCGAATTCCGCAATGATACGTCAGCAGGAGACGGCGCACGCATTGAGCAGTTCGATCGTAAGGGCATGGTGAACAACAAGTTCAACCACTTCATTATGACCAAACTGGCCGAAGCCGGTATCCCGACTCAGATGGAAGCGTTGCTGTCCGATACGGAATGTCTGGTAAAAAAACTGGATATGGTGCCGGTTGAGTGCGTGATCCGTAACCGTGCCGCAGGCTCCCTGGTGAAGCGTCTGGGCATTGAAGAGGGTATCGAACTGAATCCACCGCTGTTCGATCTGTTCCTGAAAAACGACGCCATGCACGACCCGATGGTCAACGAATCCTACTGCGAAACCTTCGGCTGGGTAAGCAAAGAGAACCTGGCGCGCATGCAGGAACTGACCTACAAAGCCAATGACGTGCTGAAAAAGCTGTTTGATGACGCGGGCCTGATCCTGGTCGACTTCAAACTGGAGTTCGGTCTGTACAAGGGCGAAGTGGTGCTGGGCGACGAATTCTCGCCGGATGGCAGCCGCCTGTGGGACAAAGAGACGCTGGATAAAATGGACAAAGACCGTTTCCGCCAGAGTCTGGGTGGCGTGGTCGAAGCGTACGAAGCGGTTGCTCACCGTTTAGGCGTTAAGCTCGACTAAACTGCGCATTTGCCAAAGGATGTTGGCATCCTTTGGCGTCTTATCCTTGTTTACTATGGTAATCCTTTCATTAACCGCCTACGATCATAGCTATTATAAATGGAATAGTTCGAGGTGTTTATGCGCTGGCAAGGGCGTCGTGAAAGTGACAACGTAGAAGACAGACGCAGCAGTGGTGGCGGTGGTCCGTCTATGGGCGGGCCAGGTTTCCGGTTACCCAGCGGCAAGGGCGGCATTATTCTGCTGGTCGTCGTGCTGGTGGCGGGCTACTACGGCGTCGACCTGACCGGTTTGATGACCGGTGAAACCGGGCAACAGCAGCAGTATTCTCAGCGCTCCATCAGCCCGAATGAAGATGAAGCGGCAAAATTTACTTCCGTTATTCTCGCGACGACCGAAGATACCTGGGGTCAGCAGTTCGAGAAAATGGGGCGGACTTATCAGCCGCCAAAACTGGTGATGTACCGGGGCGCAACCCGCACCGGCTGCGGTACCGGGCAGTCCGTTATGGGGCCGTTCTACTGCCCGGCGGACAGCACCGTCTATATCGATCTCTCCTTCTATGACGACATGAAAAGCAAGCTGGGCGCCGACGGCGATTTTGCCCAGGGCTACGTGATCGCGCATGAAGTTGGCCACCACGTGCAGAAGCTCCTCGGCATTGAGCCTAAAGTGCGTCAGATGCAGCAGAATGCTTCTCAGGCGGAGGTGAATCGTCTGTCCGTACGCATGGAGCTTCAGGCCGACTGCTTCGCTGGCGTCTGGGGACACAGCATGCAGCAGCAGGGCGTGCTGGAAACAGGCGATCTGGAAGAGGCCCTGAATGCCGCACAGGCGATTGGTGACGATCGCTTGCAGCAGCAGAGCCAGGGGCGCGTTGTGCCGGACAGCTTTACCCATGGCACCTCAGAGCAGCGCTACAGCTGGTTTAAGCGTGGCTTCGACAGCGGCAACCCGTCGCAGTGTAATACCTTCGGCAAAGCTATGTGATGTTGGGGTTTGAACAGCTGGTCAACCAGCTTCAGCGTACCGGGCACCGCCGGCTGGTGGTGCTCAGCGGCGATGAAGCGTGGACGTTGAGCCAGGCGACCATTCTGCGCGATACGTTACCAGGAGACTGGCTGTGGCTGGAGGAAAACCCCTCTAAGGCCATCAGCGGCCTGCTGGGACGTGAATACCTTCATGCCGTTTTTGACGCGCGTCGCGGGTTTGACGTCTCGGCCTTCGCCGCCCTCAGCGGGACCCTGCGCGCCGGAAGCCTTCTGATGCTGCTGGTGCCGCCGTTCTCCGTCTGGGCTAACAGGCCCGACGCGGATTCTCTACGCTGGAGCGACAGCGCCGAGCCGATCGCCACCCCGCACTTTGTTCACCACTTTTGCCGGACGCTTGCCGCCGATTCAGATGCCATCGTCTGGCATCAACATCGTCCTCTGTGCCTTCCCGTTACGCCAGATTTACCCGCCTGGCAGCCTGCCAGCGGTGAACCGCAGCGCGAGCAAGCTGAGATCCTCGACGCTCTTCTGACCATGCCTGCGGGCGTGGCCGCCGTGACGGCACCGCGCGGACGCGGAAAGTCCGCCCTGGCGGGCATGTTGCTGAACGGCATTCAGGGGAGTGCAGTAGTGACGGCACCGGCAAAAGGGGCGACGGATGTCATCGTGCGTTTCGCCGGGGAACATTTTCACTTTATGGCCCCGGATGCGCTGCTGGCCTCCACAACAGAAGCTGACTGGCTGATTGTCGATGAGGCGGCCGCCATCCCCGGCCCGCTGCTGGAGAAGCTGGCGTCGCGCTTTCCCCGCGTGTTGCTGACCACCACGGTGCAGGGTTATGAAGGCACGGGCAGGGGATTCCTGCTGAAGTTCTGCGCCCGGTTCAGCGGGCTGCGGCGTTATACCTTATCCACGCCTGTTCGCTGGGCTGCCGGATGTCCCCTTGAGCGGATAGTGGCGAACGCGCTGCTGTTCGACGATGCGCTTATCGATCGCAAACCGGAAGGCGAGGTACGTTTAACGTCGCTGGAGCCCGGGATGTGGGAGAGCGATCCGACGCGCGGGGCAGGCGTGTATGAACTGCTTTGCGCCGCGCACTACCGGACGTCACCCCTCGATTTACGCCGGATGATGGACGCCCCCGGCCAGCACTTTGCTGTTGCTCAGGCGGGCGCGGAGATCGCGGGCGCGCTCTGGCTGGTGGAGGAGGGGGGATTACCCCCTGAACTTAGCCGCGCAGTCTGGGCGGGCTTTCGTCGGCCGCGTGGAAATCTGGTGGCGCAGTCGCTGGCAGCGCACGGCGGCTCGCCGCTCGCGGCGACGCTGAAAGGCCGACGCGTCAGCCGCATTGCGGTTCATCCCCATCGCCAGCGGGAAGGCATCGGCCAGCGGCTGATCCGCAGTGCCAGCGGAGAAGATTATCTCTCGGTCAGCTTTGGCTATACCGACGAGCTGTGGCGTTTCTGGCGGCAGTGCGGGTTTGTGCTGGTGCGAATGGGCAGCCACCGGGAAGCCAGCAGCGGGTGCTATACGGCGATGGCGTTGCTGCCGCTGAGCGAGGCGGGGCATCAGCTCTGCGAACAGGCGCATCAGCGGTTATGTCGTGATATGCGCGTCCTGTCGGCCTGGAATGGCGAAAAGATCCCGGTGACGGATGCATGGGAAGCTACCCTTAATAGTGACGACTGGCTGGAGCTGGCGGGGTTTGCCTTTGCTCACCGGGCGTTTTCAACTTCGGTTGCGGCGCTGACGCGGTTGTTGTTAGCCGTGGACATGCCGCTCCCGGCACTGCGGGGGAAAATGGAAGGGAATACGCACGATTTCGGGCGCAAAGCGTTGCTGGCGAAGCTACGCGAGGAAACCGCTCACGCGCTTGAAAGGCTTGATTACTCCCGTAGCCAGCAGCTGAAAGCCGACATTTTGCAATGGCAATTTTTTCAATGAGTTCTTCAGTAAAGTGGCATGGTCATTACCCCGCAGAGGCGTAAAATCCTGCTTATCAATTAAGGAGATCGCCATGAAACATGACCATTTTGTTGTGCAAAGCCCGGATACACCTGCTAAACAGCTCCTGCTTCTGTTTCATGGCGTGGGCGACAATGCCGTCAATATGGGACAGATTGGCAGCTGGTTTGCACCCGTTTTCCCACACGCGCTGATCGTCAGCATCGGCGGCGTGGAGCCGTGCGGTCCGGACGGGCGGCAGTGGTTTTCCGTCGAGGGCGTGACGGAGGAGAATCGTCAGGCGCGTATTGATGCCGCTATGCCAGCCTTTATCGATACCGTACGTTACTGGCAGCAGCAGAGCGGCGTAGGCGCCGACGCAACGGCGCTGATTGGCTTCTCTCAGGGCTCAATCATGTCGCTGGAAAGCGTAAAAGCGCAGCCCGGACTGGTGTCCCGCGTGATTGCCTTTAACGGGCGTTTTGCGACGTTACCGCAAAGCGCGACCACGCAGACCACGATCCATCTCATTCATGGGGGGGAAGACCGGGTAATTGAGCTTTCGCATGCGGTGGCTGCCCAGGAGACGCTGATGCGCGAGGGCGGAGATGTGACGCTGGATATCGTAGACGATCTGGGGCATGCC
This sequence comes from Enterobacter cloacae complex sp. P18RS, assembly GCF_014982105.1. Classification (NCBI taxonomy): domain Bacteria; kingdom Pseudomonadati; phylum Pseudomonadota; class Gammaproteobacteria; order Enterobacterales; family Enterobacteriaceae; genus Enterobacter; species Enterobacter cloacae complex sp. P18RS. Next base: position 21,971 of record NZ_JADCKV010000026.1, read on the forward strand.
ATTGACGATCGCAGCATGCAGTTCGCGCTCGATCATCTGCGTTATACCGTACCGAAGCACTACTTTGATGAAGCGCTCAGCGGCGGTAAGCCGAATGACGATGATATCGTCGAGTTTATGTGAGGTGTCCCCCTCTCTTTAGGGAGAGGGGAAACAGAGCGATTACTTCTTCTGGTCCTTCTTCGGCCAGTCGTCTTCATCGTCCCACTTGTCGTTAAAATCACGGTGCGGCGGAAGATCCGGTTTGTTGGCAAGGAACTTTGTGTGGTCAACGCGCTTGAGATCTTTAATCACGTTAAGCAGCACGCCTACCAGAAATACCAACACCAGAATCCACCAGTACTTTGAAAGCCAGTCCATTCGCTAATCCTCTTTAAGCACCCGTCAGGCGACGAGCTGCTCCATAATACGTTGATACATGCGGGCCAGCAGTTGTAAATCGGCAGCGTTCACGCATTCATTGATTTTGTGAATCGTCGCGTTAACCGGACCCAGTTCGACAACCTGTGCGCCCATGCGGGCGATAAAGCGTCCGTCAGACGTGCCGCCCGTTGTCAGCAGCTGTGGCTTAATTTCATTATAGTGCGCAATGGCGTTCACCACCGCATCCACCAGTTTACCGCGCTGCGTCAGGAACGGCTGGCCAGACAGCCACCAGTCGAGGGTATAGCGCAGCTGATATTTCTCGAGCAGCGCAATCACGCGCGCTTTGATCATCTCGTCGGTCAGTTCGGTGCTGAAGCGGAAGTTAAACTGGACGAAGAGATCGCCGGGAATGACGTTGTTGCTGCCGGTGCCGGCCTTGATGTTGGCTATCTGCATGCTGGTTGGCGGGAAAAATTCGTTGCCTTTATCCCATTCAATGCCTACCAGTTCGTTCAGCATCGGCGCGGCGCGGTGTACCGGGTTATCCGCCAGGTGTGGATAGGCAACGTGGCCCTGCACGCCATGAATAGTCAAATTACAGGTCAGGGATCCACGGCGGCCATTTTTCACCACATCGCCAACCACTTCGGTACTGGACGGTTCGCCCACCAGACAGTAGTCCAGACGTTCATTGCGCGCCATCAGGGCCTCAACGACCTTCACGGTGCCGTTGTGGGCGCTGGCTTCTTCATCGGAGGTAATCAAAAACGCAAGACGGTTTTTATGGTTCGGATGCTGGGCGACGAAACGCTCTGCCGCCACGACCATCGCAGCCAGAGAACCTTTCATGTCCGCAGCGCCGCGTCCGAAAAGCATGCCGTCGCGGATGGTCGGCTCAAAAGGCGGGTTGATCCAGCGGTCTGCGTCGCCTGCGGGAACTACGTCAGTATGTCCGGCAAACGCCAGCGTCTCTCCCTGACCACGCCATGCCCAGAAGTTCTGCGTATCGCCAAAATCCATGTGCTCCACGGTAAAACCGATGGCACGCAGGCGCTCAATCATTAATGCCTGACAACCTGCGTCGTCCGGGCTAAGGGAAGGACGGCGAATAAGCTGCTGAGTCAGCTCAATGACCGGGCATGACATAGACTACACCTCAACGAATAAATCTGAATAAAGGGTTTCACTGAAACCCAGCAGCATAGGCTGACCTGGCTTGCAGAGCAATGGGCGTTTGATGATTGCCGGCATTTCAAGCATCAGTTTGGCTGCGCTGTCGGCGTCGTTGATCGTGGCCCGGAGAGATTCATCCAGTTTTCGCCAGGTGGTCCCGCGTGTATTCAGTAGCGCTTCCCATCCCAGTTCGTTGATGGCGGAATGGAGGAACGCGGGGTCAAGCCCGTCGGCACGGTAATCGTGGAAGCGATAGTCGATGTTGTGTGCTTCCAGCCAGCGGCGGGCTTTTTTAATCGTGTCGCAATTCTTAATGCCGTACATCACAACCATAGTGAATCCTTTTGTTCTTTTGTGGATTAAATGTTCAATATTTTCGAAGATATATCCTTAAGTGGAATATAACACATTCAGAATTTTTCGGGATTTACAATTCTCCATAATTCAACGAACAGCTGTAAGCTGAATAGTCTTTCATCTTTTAAGCATAGTTGTCCACCCTGTTTAAATTGCCAATAAACTCAGGGGGAAATTAAAAATGCTGTCATTTTTCCGACTATTTCAAAATATTGCTGTAGGTCACATAAAATTTACCCGACAACGCTCATAGTGATCCTAAACCTACCAGCACAGCGGGGCTCAATCACAGCAATCGGTTAAAGTGGCTTCACAATGATGATACGTTTTCGTAGAATGCACATAATAATAAGAGAGGTTGTTATGATTGAACGTGAACTGGGGAACTGGAAAGATTTTATCGAAGGCATGCTTCGTAAATGAATTTCCGGTAAGAAATGCAAGAGCACTTAATTAACTAAAATAACCATAGTGTGAAAGAATCACACAATAAAAAGGCGGCCTGTAAAGCCGCCTTTTTTATTTCAACGTGTTATTCCGGCTTATCCTTCAGCGGGAAACGACGGCGTACCAGCACAAAGAACAGCGGTACGAAATAGATAGCCAGAATCGTCGCCGAAATCATTCCCCCCATAACGCCCGTTCCCACCGCGTGCTGGCTGCTGGAGCCTGCGCCGGAGCTGGTGGCCATCGGCAGGACGCCAAACACAAACGCCAGAGAGGTCATCAGGATCGGACGCAGGCGCTGACGACAGGCGTGCAGCGTGGCGGCCATCAGTTCGTGACCTTTGGCATTCATCTCATTGGCAAATTCGACGATCAGAATGGCGTTTTTCGCCGACAATCCGATTACGGTGAGGAGTCCGACCTGGAAATAGACATCATTTTCCAGGCCGCGCATCCAGGTTGCCAGCAGCGCTCCGATGACCCCGAGAGGCACCACCAGCATCACCGAGAACGGCACTGACCAGCTTTCATACAGCGCCGCCAGACAGAGGAACACCACCAGCAGCGAAAGGGCATACAAGGCAGGCGCCTGAGCGCCGGAAAGCCGTTCCTGGTAGGACATCGCCGTCCACTCCAGGCCAAAGCCGGTCGGTAACTGCTGAACCAGTTTTTCCATTATATCCATTGCGGTACCGGTACTGACGCCCGGCGCGGCTTCACCGACAATCTCCAGCGCCGAATAGCCGTTGTAACGCTCCAGACGCGGTGAACCGGTCTCCCAGCGTGACGTCGCAAACGCCGAGAACGGCACCATGCCGCCGGTGTTATTGCGCACATACCAGCGGTTGATATCGTCCGGCAGCATGCGGTATTTGGCGGCAGACTGAACGTAGACCTTCTTCACGCGGCCGCGATCCATAAAGTCATTCACGTAGCTTGAGCCCCATGCCGTTTGCAGGGTGTCGTTAATGTCGTCGATGGAGACGCCCAGCGCCTGCGCTTTACGCTGGTCAATATCCACCTGTAGCTGAGGGCTGTCATCCAGACCGTTATGACGAACGCGGGTAAGCTGCGGATCTTTCCCGGCCAGCTCCAGCAGCTTGTCGCGAGCAGCCATCAACGCGTCATGCCCGGCACCCGCGTGATCCTGAAGCTCCATATCAAACCCGGCTGAGCTGCCCAGGCCGCTGATGGCGGGCGGGCTGCTGGCGAAAACGCGCGCTTCCTTGATTTTGTTGAACGCTTTGGTTGCACGTTCAATGATGGCAAAGGAGGAGCCGGTATCGCTGTCGCGCTGGTCCCAGTCTTTCAGGCGCACAAACATACGCGCCACGTTCTGCCCGTTACCGCCAGGGCCAGAGCCGACGGTGGAGAAGACGGAGACCACGTTATCTTTCTCCTGAGTATGGAAGTAGTTCTCAACCTTCTGCACCACTTTCAGGGTCTGCTGCTGGGTCGAGCCGCTGGGTAACTGTACGGAGGTGATAAACATGCCGCGATCTTCCAGCGGCAGGAACGAGGTTGGCAGCCGCAGGAACAGGAAGACCATGCCGCCGAGCAGCAGGACATAAACCACCATCCAGCGCACGCTGCGGTGCAGTACTTTACCCACGCCCGCTTCATAGCGCGCCGCATTGCGGTTAAACATGCGGTTAAACCAGCCGAAGAAGCCTTTTTGACCGTGGTGTTCGCCCTTATGCAGCGGTTTCAGCAGCGTCGCGCACAGGGCAGGGGTAAGGATCATCGCCACCAGTACGGAGAGCACCATTGCAGAGACGATGGTGATCGAGAACTGGCGATAAATCGCGCCCGTGGTGCCGCCAAAAAACGCCATCGGGATAAATACCGCCGACAGCACCATGGCGATACCGACCAGCGCGCCCTGAATCTGTCCCATCGATTTGCGCGTGGCCTCGCGGGGCGAAAGCCCTTCCTCGCTCATGATGCGCTCAACGTTTTCCACCACCACGATGGCATCATCCACCAGCAGACCGATGGCCAGCACCATGGCGAACATGGTCAGGGTGTTGATGCTGTAACCGAAGGCATACAGCACCGCAAAGGTACCCAGCAGCACCACCGGCACCGCAATAGTGGGGATCAGCGTAGCGCGGAAGTTTTGCAGGAACAGGTACATCACGAGGAACACCAGCGCGATAGCTTCGAGCAGGGTTTTCACCACATCTTCGATGGAGGCCTTTACGAACGAGGTGGTTTCGTAGGCGACTTTGTACTCCAGTCCGTGCGGGAAGAAATGCGACAGCTCATCCAGACGCTCTAGCACCCGCTGCGCGGTCGCCATTTCGTTGGCGCCGGAGGCCAGTTTCACCCCCAGCCCGGACGCGGCATTGCCGTTGAAGCGGCTCAGGTAGTCATATTTTTCCGCCCCCATTTCCACGGTGGCGACATCCCCCAGACGCACTTCCGAACCGTCCTGATTCACGCGTAGCGTGATATTGCGGAACTGTTCAGGTGTCTGGAGCAGCGACTGGGAGTTGATGGTGGCGTTAAGCGCCTGGTTGTCCACGGACGGCGTACCGCCGAGCTGCCCCACGGCAATCTGGGCGTTCTGCGATTCGATAGCGTCGGTGACATCTTTGGCGGTCATCTGCACGCTGTTCAGCTTGTTGGGATCCAGCCAGATACGCATGGAGTACTGCGAGCCGTAGGCGTCGATATCACCCACGCCGTTGATACGGCTGAGCGGGTCCTGAATATTACTGGCGACGTAGTCCGCGATGTCCTGCTTATCCATTGAGCCATCGGTTGAAACAAACGCGATGGTCAAAATATTGGTGTCACCGGTTTTACGCACGGTCACCCCCTGGTTCTGCACCGCCTGAGGCAGTTTACGCAGGGCCGATTGCAGCTGGTTTTGCACCTGCTGCACCGCTTCATCCGGATCCGTGCCCGCCGTAAAGCTCAGGGTTACCGTCGCCTGGCCCGTGGCGCTGCTCTGTGAGGACATGTACATCAGGTTATCGAGACCCGTCATGTTCTGCTCGATAACCTGGGTGACGGTATTTTCCAGCGTCTGTGCCGAGGCGCCAGGGTAGTTCGCCGTGATACGCACGTTGGGGGGCGCGAGGTCAGGGTATTGCTCAACAGGAAGGGACGTAATCGCCAGGACACCCGTCAGACACAACAGGATTGCAAGCACCCAGGCAAAAATGGGGCGATCGATGAAAAAATTCGCCATTAAAGTGTGACCTCGTTTTGCTGCACGTCATTATTGTTTATTGCCCGCCTAACTTTAGCGGTAAGGCCCAGGTCAAACGTGGAGAAATAAAGGAGATAATGTAAATTATCATGCGCTTTTTTCAGCGCGCCTTCTTTCCCGCTATTTTTCAGCCTGGGCCGCAGGCGTCTGGAACGTAACGCTGACCTGTGTCCCGCCCTGTGGCGGCTGAGAAAAGTGTAATGTTCCGCCGAGCCGTCCCGCGCGTTCGCGCATGATATTCAGCCCGTAATGCCCCGGCGGTTCGCTGGCGTCGCCGATACCAATGCCGTTGTCGCGGATCGTGACCGTGTGAGTGCCGTCCGCGGTGGTGACGCAGCTGACCACAATCTCGCTGGCGTCGGCATGTTTAATCGCATTCAGCACTGCCTCACGCACAATCTGTAAGAGGTGCACCTGTTTTTGTGCGTCCAGCGCCAGCGATGAGAGACGGCAGTCGAGCACCAGCTTCGCGCGGGTCTGGCTTTGCAACCCGTCGAGAGACTCCTGTAGCGCGGCAGGAAGATTGGCGTGATTGAGCGTCAGGCGGAAGGTGGTAAGCAGCTCGCGTAGCTGATGCCAGGCATTATTCAGCTCACGGGAGAAGTCCGTAATGATGGTCTGCGCCGGAGCATTGTCGCCCGGCACGGCATGCTTCAGCAGCGTAAGCTGAATACGCAAATAGGAGAGCACCTGCGCCAGCGAATCATGCAGTTCGCGCGCGATGGTGGCGCGCTCCTCCATCAGCAGCAGCTGCTGATAATGTTTCTGCGCCTGATTGAAATAGAGCCCCCGGCCCAGCATCGTCGCCACGCTTTCCATGAGCGGCAGCGGAACATCCCCGGTCGCGCTTTGCCAGCGCAGTTCGCCGTACAGGGTGTCCTGCATTAACACCGGTAAATTGTGCATTTTCTCGCCCGGGGACTCCTGTCCTTCGTAAAGCTGCCAGTCGTCGCTGGTGCGCAATTGCAGGTAATTCATCTGCGTATAGTCATGCACAATCTGCAAAATATGCCGGAAGCAGTGGCTGTCTATCTGCCCGGTATTCAACGCCTGTGAGCATTTGAACAGCATTTCGAGCTGCTGATGCGCTTCATTCAGGTGGCGGGTTTTTTCAGCAACGGAGCGCTCAAGTGAACGGTACAGGGTGTGTAATTCCGCCGACATATGGTTGAAGGCGCGGGAAAGCTGGCCCAGCTCGTTGGGAAGCGTAGTATCCGGCGCGGGAGTGTCGAATTGCCCCTGTTCGATACGCTCGCTCGCCGCCACCAGATTATTCAGCGGCAGCACAACCTGACGGCGGATGCGCCGCAGGGTCACCACCGCCAGCAGCAGGATGCCCAGGCCACCCGTCAGCGACATGAAAATCACCAGCTGAATTTTATGTTCGGTGTAGTGCTGTAGCGCCAGCACAAAGGCATCTATCCGGCCCACGAAATCCTCTATGTGGTTCTGATACCATCCGGTATCGCCGCTGGCGATGCGCGTGTCCATCTCCTGCCAGCCAAGGTGCAACTGCTGGTAACGCTGTTTGACGTCCTCTGGCACATACCAGCGGTTTAGCTTCTGCAACGCAGGCGCGCTCAGCGTTTTTTGCCAGACCGCGCGGTGCTCTGCCAGCGATGGGCCGGCGCGCTGCATTTCGTAGCCCAGGCGGTAGCTCTGCATACGCAGCGAGCCGGCGATGTTAATCGCCTCGGCGTCGCGCTGGCTGCTGGCGAGTGTGACCAGCGCAATGGCGCTGATCAGAACGGACAAGACAATCATCGAAAAGAAAGCCCGAGCCAGGCTTCCCGATACGGGGCGTTTAACGGTCACTCATCAGCTTCCTGAATTAAATTGATCTGCCACAGGTTCACTGGAAATAGTTCGGCTTCCTGGGCATTTGAACATTGCGTCGCCATGCCGCTGTGGGTAAATACGATAACAATAGAAAGAATAAGGTTATTGAACCAAAAACAGGTGTTGTTATGAATCGTTTTATTATGGCCAACGCTCAACAGTGTATCGGTTGTCGCGCCTGCGAAGTTGCCTGTGTGATGGCGCACAACGGGGAGCAGCACGCGCTGAGCGAGCGCCATTTTCATCCCCGCATTACGGTCCTTACCTCAGGCTTGCGAAAAAGCCCCGTGACCTGCCACCACTGTGAAAACGCGCCCTGCGCGCAAAGCTGCCCGAACGGAGCCATCACGCAACACAGCGACAGCGTACAGGTCAATCAACAAAAATGCATTGGCTGTAAAGCCTGCGTGGTGGCCTGTCCGTTTGGCACGATGGACATGCTGATCGCCCCGCTGGAAAACGACAGCGTAAAGGCCTCGGCGCACAAATGCGACCTCTGCCTGGAAAGGCCGCAAGGCCCGGCCTGCGTGGAAAACTGCCCGGCGGCGGTGCTTACGCTCGCCACCCCAGCCGTACTGGATAAGCTGGTTAAGCAGCGCCGACAGCGCAGCGCAAGGCTGAACGCGCTGCCGTGGCACAGCGAGGCGGTTCAGTCAGCCCCTCCGCAAACCAAACGGCAACAGATGCAAAACACCCCGGCGCGCGGTGAGCCGGATAAGCTCAGCCCCGAAGCACGCGCATACCATTTTAACGAGATCTACCTGCCGTTTCGCCCGGAACAGGCGCAGCGCGAGGCATCCCGGTGCCTGAAATGTGGCGAGCACAGCATTTGCGAGTGGACCTGCCCGCTGCATAACCACATTCCCCAGTGGATTGAGCGGATCGGGGCGGGGGATATCGTCGGTGCGGCTGAGCTTTCTCACCAGACTAACTGTTTACCGGAAATTACCGGCCGCGTCTGCCCACAGGATCGATTATGTGAAGGCGCCTGCACCCTGCGGGATGCGTCAGGGGCAGTAACCATCGGTAATATCGAACGGTATATCTCGGATCGGGCGCTGGCGATGGGCTGGACGCCGGACGTCAGCCACGTTAAGCCGGTCGGTAAGCGCGTCGCCATCATCGGCGCCGGTCCGGCAGGGCTGGCCTGCGCCGACGTGCTGGTGCGCAGCGGCGTCGGCGTGACGGTCTACGACCGCCATCCGGAAATCGGCGGATTGCTGACCTTTGGTATTCCGGCCTTCAAGCTGGATAAATCCCTGTTAGCGCGGCGCAGAGAGATATTCAGCGCGATGGGCATCCGCTTCGAGCTGAACTGCGAGGTGGGAAAAGACGTGTCGATGGCCCAACTGCAAAACGACTACGATGCCCTGTTCATCGGCGTAGGGACCTATCGTTCCATGAAAGCGGGTATCCCTCACGAAGACGCGCCGGGCGTGTACGACGCGCTGCCGTTTTTAGTGGCAAACACGCGGAACGTGATGGGCCTTGATCCTGCCGCAGACGAACCGTTTATCGACACACAGGGTTTAAACGTGGTGGTGCTCGGCGGGGGCGATACGGCGATGGACTGCGTGCGCACCGCGCTGCGGCATGGCGCGGCGAAAGTCACCTGCGCCTATCGGCGGGACGAGGCCAACATGCCGGGCTCAAAGAAAGAGGTTAAAAACGCGAAAGAAGAGGGCGCGGCGTTTGAATTTAATGTCCAGCCGGTTGAGCTCACGCTGGATACCGACGGGAAGGTTAACGGTATCCGGATGCTGCGCACCAGGCTGGGCGAGCCGGATGCGCAGGGGCGGCGGCGTCCTGTCCCGGTGGCGGGCAGTGAGTTTGTCATGCCAGCGGATGCGGTGATCATGGCGTTTGGTTTTAATCCGCACGCCATGCCGTGGCTTCAGGCGCAGGGCGTCGACACCGACGACTGGGGGCGCATCAGGGCCTCCGTGGAGAGCCGTTATCGCTACCAGACCTCGAATCCGCAGATTTTTGCTGGCGGTGATGCGGTACGCGGTGCGGATCTGGTGGTCACCGCGATGGCGGAAGGGCGCCATGCCGCGCAGGGGATCATGGACTGGCTTGGCGTGCCGCCGCGCAACTTGCATTAATGCAGACGGGCGACAAAGCGGGCTTCACGGCGTAGTATAAACAGACTCATATTGCCGTGGAGCCCGTATGTCCCTGAACATTACCGTTATTAAAGACAAAATCCTTTCTGAAAATTACTTTGTCCTGCGTAACATCACTTACGATCTCACCCGTAAGAACGGGGACGTCATTCGCCATAAACGCGAAGTCTACGACCGGGGCAATGGTGCAACCATCCTGCTGTATAACCGTGAAAAGCAAAGCGTGGTGCTGATCCGCCAGTTTCGCATCGCGACATGGGTCAATGGCAACGCGGACGGACGTCTGATTGAAACCTGTGCAGGTCTGCTTGATGACGATGAGCCGGAAGTGTGTATCCGCAAAGAAGCCATTGAGGAGACGGGTTTTGAAGTGGGTGCGGTGCAGAAAGTCTTTGAGCTGTTTATGTCCCCTGGCGGGGTTACCGAGCTGGTTCACTTCTTCATTGCGGAATATACCGATGCTCAGCGCACGCACCGGGGCGGCGGCGTGGACGATGAAGACATTGAAGTGCTGGAAATGCCTTTCGCTCAGGCTGTCGACATGGTGAAACGCGGCGAGATCCGCGACGGTAAAGCGGTGATCCTGTTGCAGTATCTGCAAACCAGCGGGCTGATGAATGCGGCGGCGGAAGCGCGATAAGTTGTATTTCAGATAAATCTATCCGATAAATCCGATTGAGGCAGTCCGCCCAGGGCACGAAGATACGCCCCAGATTGACCTATTCGTTTCCGGGGCTGTGCCGTTCATGCGCTACTGCGTTTATCTTCTCTTCTTCATTTGCGTGTTCCCGCGCCTTTGGTGTGGGCTGCGCCTGCGCAGCAGTCTTTTTCAGACTGGCAGGTGACCTGCAATAACCAGAACTTCTGCGTAGCGCGCAATACCGGCGAGCATCGCGGTCTGGTCATGACGCTGAGCCGCAGTGCGGGGGCAAAAACGGACGCCAGCCTGCGCATCGATCTCGGCGGGCTTTCGGCGCCTCCGGTGAAAGAGCCTGACATCGCCCCGCGCCTGCTGCTCGACAATGTGCCGCTTAAACTCACGTCGCAACACTGGCAGTTAGCCCCCTGGCATCTTAAAACAGACGATACGGCCACCATCACCACGTTTCTGAAAACCATTCAGGAAGGGCAGGCGCTGACCCTGCGCGGGGGGAAGCAGACAATTTCTCTGGCCGGTCTGAAAGCGGCGCTGCTGTTTATCGATGCCCAGCAAAAACGCGTCGGAAGTGAAACGGCGTGGATTAAAAAAGGGGATAGTCCACCGCTAAGCGTGCCGCCTGCGCCGGCATTAAAAAAGGTGGCGGTGGTGAACCCCACGCCAACGCCGCTGACGCATAACGAACTCAACGATCTGCTGGATTACGGTACCTGGCGCATGAACCACAGCCAGTGCTCTCTCGATCCGAACCGGCGTGAAGTGCGCGTGACCGCGCTGACCGATGACAAAGCGCTGATGATCATCAGCTGTGAGGCAGGGGCGTACAACACCGTCGACCTGGCGTGGCTGGTGTCGCGTAAAAAACCATTTTCGGCCAGGAGCGTGAGATTGCGCCTGCCGTTTACCCCTTCCAGCCAGAGTAGCGACATGGAGCTGATGAATGCCAGCTTCGACGAAAAAACGCGCGAGCTGACCACGCTGGCGCTGGGACGCGGGATTGGCGACTGTGGGATCCAGACCCGCTGGCGTTTTAACGGCCAGCGCTTCCGCCTGGTACGCTACGCGGAAGAGCCAAGCTGTGATAACTGGAATGGGGCAGATGCCTGGCCCACGCTGTGGATCACAAGGTAGGGTTTTGCCGGGTGGCGCTGTCGCTTACCCGGCCTACTTTTTAGAACCGTAGGCCCGGTAAGGCGTAGCCGCCACCGGGCACGAGGGCATCACCGATCGCTCTTACGGAAAAAGTCGTTATACAGCATATACAAATGCGCCGCGCTCCAGGAGAAGTTAGGTGCGCCCTGCTGTGCTCCGGTCAGGGGGTTATAGTTCTCCTGAATCGGGCCGTCCGAGGTTAACCCTTTCGCATGCTTAAAGAAGGTTTCGGCGAGGGTTTGCGCCTGCTCACGATAGCCGTAACGTTCCATGCCTTTTAGTCCAAACCAGAACTGATCGACCCAGACCCGGCCGCGCCAGTATATGTCTGCGCCGAACGCCGGGTTTGTCAGCGCGGCGGTGCCGAGCGGTACCCAGGTATTGAACTCCTTCGGATCCAGCATCACCTTGACCACGGCATCCGCATGTTCCTGCGTCGCGGCACCGTTAAACAGCGGAGACCAGCCTTCCGGCCCTTTACCACGCTCGACGATAGGTTTGCCCGCACAGCCGTTCGCCAGCGGCTTATCCTCGATACGAATGTCATAGTAAAACCCGCTTTTCGCATCGAACATGCAGGTGTTGATATAGGTTGCGAGCTTATCTGCCAGCTGGCGATAGTGGCTGGCCTCCTGCTCTTTACCCAGCAGGCTCGCCATCTGCGCCAGATAGTGATTGTCGCTGTACATATAGCTTGCCTGGTCAACGGACTCCTGTAATAAGGAATACCCTAACAGATCGCCTTTTTTACTCCTGTTTTCGGCAAATTTAACCGTCCAGTCGCTGCGTTTCCCGCCGTTTTCAACGTACTTATCCAGCTGCGCTTTATCGATAAATCCGAATACGGCGGCATCATCGCGCCCGGACTCCCACGAGGCGGCCACCTGCGCGGGGATCTCCAGGCTGTCGTACTGGCCGTTATCGATTATCCGTGCGTAGTTATTCAGGCCGGAAAGCGACTCTTCTTTATCACCTTTTTTCACCGTGAACAGCATCTCGCCGGTAGCGGTGTTATGGGCCTTATCACGCGTCGCACCGTACTCCGGCACGCCGTTGCCGTTATGATCGCGGTTACGCAGCCACCAGTCGTGATAGGCAACCAGTTTTGGATACATCTCGGCAAGCCAGGCTTTATCCTGCGTGGTGTTATACACCTCCATCACCGACCATGCCGCCAGGCTCGGCTTGGTGTTACGCTCGTTCCAGTTACCGCCGTCGCCGCCTCGTTCCGGGCTCAGGTTCCAGGCGATTAAATCCGGCACAAATCCGGCATCCTGCGGGCGCACCGGATCGTCGGGTTTGATCTGCCAGGAGAAGACCGCGCGGATGTTCTCTTTGGCGATCTCCGGGTTGAAATGCGCCATGGCAAATGCCTGTTTCCAGGTGTCCCACGGCCAGGTCTGGTTGCCGGAGAACCAGCGTCCGGTTACGGAGGGCGTCACCGTGTTAAAACGCACCGCGCCGCCTGGCGAACGCCAGTTACCGTTCAACGTCTCGATGGCTTTCACCGCCACGCGCGTTTGTTCTGGAGTCGCGTGCGGGTTGGTTAACCCTTGTTGTAAATACCTCTCCCAGCGCGCTTGCGAGGCGGCCATAAAGTAGGCCGGACGCGCCAGAATGTCGCGGATCTGCGGCTGTTCACGCGCGACGTCATCGGCGTTCAGCAGATGGGAGTAGGTAGTGTACAGCGTGGTGCTGTCGGAAATCTGTGCCCGGCTGGTAAAGCGATGTCCGTCAACGGTGGTCTCGGCAGGAAGAGAGCGGTGTAACTGATATTCGGAACTGCCGGAGGTGAGCAGATCCCAGGTGGAGCGTACCTTGCCGAAGGTCACCTTCAGGCCGTCGCGCGTGGCTACAATTTTACGCTGATAATCAGGATATGCGCTGTCGATGGTTTTATCCGAACGCGGCTTGCCCTCTTTGGCCTCCAGTTTTTCCAGCAGCTCGCCGTCCCACACCAGCTCCAGCGGCGTTTTGCTGGTAATACGGGTTTCAAGCAGCGAAGTACGCGCAGAAGCAAAGCGCAGCGTCATCACGATCTGAACATCCCTGGCGCTCAGTTTCTGCACCAACGCGCCAGGGAGGCTGTAGGCTTCAAGGGTGAAATCCACTTTTTTGCCGTTCTGGTACACGGACAGGCGATCAAAATTCGTCGCCATAAAGTTGATGTACTCTTCGGTGAGCAGCGCTACGCCGGGAAATCCGCCCTGGGTCTGCGGCCCGTCCGGCAGCAAATGCCCATGCCAGGCACCCATATCAAAAAAGGGATTAAACCGCTGGTGGTCGTCGTAGTCGAAATCCTGCATGAAGAGCGGCGCGCCGGTACGGTTGATGACGTTTTTGAAGTCAGTTGCGGTGGCGGCGTGAGCCGAAAAACTGAGCGCCAGCGCGCAGGCCAGCGGCGTGAGGACGTATTTCATGGTGGTAGATCCTTTTTACCAGTAGAAGTATTGCATCAGGAAGACCTGATCGCTCGGGTCGCCGGAGGCATTTTTCATATAGAAGCGGCTGTCGGCAGCGGTGGCAAAACGCCCGCCGCCGTACTCGTACCAGATCCCGAACTGCATAAACGAGGTAGTTTTTTCAGCCGCATCGTCCGGACGATGTTTCGCGTAGCTGTAAGCAGTGGAGAGATAAACGCCTTTCAGGGCTTCCACCATGGCGCTGACCATAAATCCGCTCTCCGTGCCGGAGACGTTCTGTCCATCTGCCCGTCCGGTATGATGCCACGCGCGTGCCGCCAGGTTGGGTGTCAAAACGCCTGTTAAAAAGAGCTGGCCTGTACCGTCGGTAATTTCAAGACCGTTCATCCAGGTGACATCTTTCATGATGTCGTACTGAATATAGCCATTCGCCATTGCCGGATAGGTATATTTGTCGTCATAACGATCGTATTTGCCGAAGTGCAGCCAGGCCTTGCTTTCGTCATGGTGACCCGCTGGCGTGGCGGTGACGCTATAGCGCAGGTTGCCGGAGAGGTTTTGCACCTTTAGTGCGTACAAGATGTCGCGGGTGTTGGGGATCACATAACCCAGATCCGGCGTAAAATCGCCCCACCATTGCAGGTCATCGAGAGACGAGTCCTGGCGCAGGCTGAGCATGATCTCGGTGCTGTTATCGGTTTTGTAACCGCCGTAGAAGCGGTTAATCCCACCTTCAAACCCGCCCCAGCTGTGATCGGGCACCCAGGCGTTGCCCTGATGATCCGCCTGTACGGTCCAGCCTTCGCCGTAAATCAGGCCGAACCAGTTCCCCTGTTTTATCTCCAGACCGCCCTCAATATAAGTGCCGTCGCTGTATTTATGTTTATCCTGACCTTCTAAATCCATATACCCACCGACGCCCATCTCGCCATAAAAACGAAATGACGGGGAGGTTATTGCCGGTGTTTTGGTATCGTCATGTTCAGCGGGCCGGGCATCTTCTGCGGCAATAGCAGGGCAGCAGAAAGAGAGGGCAGCGAGTGCCCAAAATGTTTTTTGTTTAATTTTCATAAACTCATCCCAATGAGATAAAATCCATGCCTTTTATTTCAGTTAATATTCGAGGCAGGTGATGCTTCAATTTTTTGTTGTTCTTTTGATAATCCGTTTACGTATTTGCTGTATTTCCACCAGGCAAATCCGAGGAATAAAACAATGCCACCGACGTTATAGAAAATAATCGTCAGAATATTGGCACCGGTAGGGAAAGTGGATGCCACAAAACCAATGGCGAAAATAACAATCAGCATCGACACTATGGTTATACCCGTGGTTCGTGAACCCATCCTGAAATCGCGCGGCAGGTGATCGAGCTTACGACGCAGGTTGAGGTAGGCCAGCATAATAAACAGCGGCGGTAACATGGAGGCCGCAGCGGTCATATTGATGACGGTGTTCATCAGCTCCTGCGCGGTACTGGAGCCCATGGTCGGGATAATCATCAGTGGGATCACAATCAAATACTGGATCCAGGCCGCGCGCGCCGGTACGCCGTTTTCGTTCAGCGCCACGGTTTTCGGACCAAAAATGCCGGTCGGGATCTCCGAGAAAAAGATTTTGACCGGCGTCGCCGTCCACATCAGCAGGGAACCGAACATGGCGGTAAAGGAAACCAGACCGACGAAACGGTTCATCAACACTTCCGGCAGGCCAAACCACACCGCCAGACCGTGGAACACCTGCACCGAACCCCCGGTAAACTTCAACGCTTTGCTGCTGATAAAGACGTTGATCAGTACCGAGGAGATGGAGTACAGCACGCCGATAAAGATCCCCGCCAGGATGATCACTTTAACGAAAGATTTCGAACCGCCTTTCACATCGTTTACGTACACCGCGACGGATTCCGCGCCCCCGGCAGCCATAAATATCCAGGTGGTAATGCCGAGGAATGCCCAGTTAAAATGCGGGATCATCGCGTCGACGGTAATCGGATCAGCGGGCTGCACCCCACCCATTAGCGCCGCGCCCGCCAGCAGAATGTAAGAGAGCGTCAGCAGCAGCATCAGCGTGGAGGTTACAGACGTAATTGGCCCCAGCATCTTCGCCCCGTTGGTGGAGACCCACGTTGAGAAGGCGAACAGCACCATACTTAGCACCGTTGTGGCAAATGGTGTGAGAATGTACTCATAGCCAAGAAAGGCATAAGAGGCATAGGCAATGACGCGCGGTAATAACGAGGTGAAGAAGAATAAATTCACGAACCAGTATGTATAAGCGGTAATAAATGCCCAGCGCCCGCCGAGTGAACTTTTTACCCAGGCATAAACTCCAGCTTCTGAGTTTTTATTCAACGAGACAAACTCAGCGATAATTAAGCAGAACGGGATAAAATAGAACAGGGTTGCTAAAAAGAACATCGGCGCGGAGGCAAGTCCGAGTTCGATATTATTATTGATCACGTTGTTAAAACTAAACACGGCGGCAAAGGTCAGCGACAGCAGGCCGAATTTGCCGATGGTATTGCGTTTGGTGGTTTCAGACATAACGTTTCTCCGGGTAAGAGGCTAGCGGTGCTTCATTGGCACCGCTCGTTTTTTTATTTGTTATGGAAATAACCGTCTTCGATGGTCACATTGAGAATGACTTTTTTGACCGGCTCCTCGCTGATAAAGCGATACGCCTCATGGTTCTCACAAATTACGATCTGCCCCTCGCGCACCTGTTCGGTGGTACCCATGCCTTTCAGGTATTCTCGATCGGTCTCATCGCGGTAACACTCCACTGTCTGAAGCGCATCTTTGGCGGCATATTCAATTTTCTGCGCGCCCTGAAGGTAGTAATGCACCTCGAAATAGAGGCGATGCCCGACAAACAGCGCGTCGGTGCTGGCATCATTGGTCACACGGTAGGCCAGCGAATCGCCAATCGAATGGGCTACGCCGGGCGAGATATTATCGATATTGTTAATGGCTTCTGAGCAGCGCTGCCATTTGCGACCCGTGCGGTAATGCTGTTGAAACTGTTCCAGGCTCTCAAGAACGATCATTTGTCTGCCTCGCTGTGCAAATCCATGGAGAAGAAACCGGTGCCGAATTGCTGGCGTGCCAGCGCCATCGAGGCGATGCGGCCGCCATTGAGCGGGAGCAATGTGAAGCCGTAGCGGAACGGACTGAACCAGACGCGCCAGCTCTCCAGTACCTCACTTCCCCAGGAATTGGAGCCTAAGCCCAGCACCTGGTGGTCAAGATTAAGCGTAATGTCATCGCAGCGGCGCAGTTCGTTGCAGTGCTGTGCGGCGTGAATGTTCTCAGCCGTGTAGTGCCAGGCGCTGAAGTGGAGAGGCTGTTGCGGTACGACCAGCACGCCGCTGCCATGACGATCCGCGAGGGAGGCCCAGCGCACCTGCTGACGGTTGCCGTTGTTTTGCGGGAACGGATAATTTTCAAACATCTCATCAACCGTGGTGTGCCACAGGTCGATGGTGCTGGCCTGCTGGCTGTCCGGATAGTTTTCACCCGGCCCTCGCCCGTAGTAGCTCACCTGATCGAAACCGCCGTTGATGCCAAGCGTAAAGCCGATGCACGGAATGATGTGTGGGTACTCGCCGTAGCGCTCACCGCATAGCTCAACGTTGATCTGCCCGTCGGCGGCGATGCGCCAGCGATAGGTACAGCGCATGCCAAAATCAAACACTGGCGGGGCAATCAGGGTACGGGTGGTGACGATGATCGCATCGTTATGCTGCTCAACCTCGAAACCGCGCAGATGCTCCTGCATGATCTGGAAATGATACGGCTGCCACAGCCCTTCATACTCCTGCTTATGGTTATCAATCATGGGCTTGAAGAAGTTAATCTTCGGCTCACGGGTAAGGTATTCCTCACCGTTCACCTGCCAGGCGCTGAGTTTTCCCGATACTTTAGAGAAGGTCGCGCGGAAGTTATGCCCGGTCACGGTGCAGCTCAGGCGATCTTCCTCCAGACGCAGCGGAGTGGCACTGGTGTTGATAAACGGTGTCGGGCGTGCCGTGCGGCCTTTTAACGGGAACTGATACACCGCGATCTCGTGCCCGACCTCGCTGTAGCGCGTGGGACTGTTTTTGATAATACGTACAGTCAGGAATGCTTCGCGCTCGTCCAGTTCCGGCACGTGCAGGCTGACGCTGCGGGAGCTGTTGGGGGCCAACCCGGTGATGTTCAGTGGCTCGCTGTGCAGCGTTTCACCTTCCGCACGCACCTCCGTGAGCAGGGTGTAATCATCCAGGCTGGTGAACCATAAGCGGTTATCAACGTGCAGCTCACCGTTTTGCCAGCGCAGTTTGACCGGGGCGATCACCTGCTTGTACTCACGCAAACCTTGCCCGGGCGTTTGATCGGAGTAGATCAGCCCGTCGAGGCAGAAGTTGTAATTATTGGGGTAATCACCGAAGTCGCCGCCATAGGCGTACCAGATATTGCCGCTGGCGTCTGTTTTCTGAATACCGTGGTCGCACCACTCCCAGACATAATGCCCCTGAATGCAGTCGTGCCGATCGAACACGTTCTGATACTCGGTCAACCCGCCGGGACCGTTGCCCATCGCATGGGCGTATTCGCAGATAATGCGCGGTTTGGCGTGCGGGTATTCGCCAAACAGATTCATCAGCGGTACGCGGGTATACATGGTGGAGATAATGTCCACCACCTCGGCGTCGCGATCTTCTTCGTAGTGAAGCAGGCGAGTATCATCCAGCGCTTTTGCCGCACGGGCCATCGCGCGGATGTTACAGCCGTAGCCGGACTCGTTTCCGAGCGACCAGATGATGATCGACGGATGATTTTTCTGCGCGTGAATATGGCGTTCGATGCGCTCAACGTAGACCGGCTCCCACACCGGATCGTCCGTAATGCGGCTCAGGTCGCCGACGTTGGCGAAGCCGTGAGACTCCACATCCGTTTCAGCCATTACAAACAGGCCGTACAGGTCGCAAAGCTCGTAAAAGCGCGGGTCGTTCGGGTAGTGGGCGGTACGTACCGAGTTGATATTGTGCTGCTTCATCAGGATCAGGTCGCGCTCCACGCGATCCATCCCCACCGCGCGGCCCCTCAGATGATCGTTGTCATGACGATTGACGCCGTGCAGCTTCAGATAACGGTTGTTAACGTAGAACAGGCCGTCTTTCACCTTGATATCCCGAAACCCGATGCGCTGCGGGATGATTTCCAGCGTCTGGCCATGGTTATCTTTTAAAGTCATGACCAGATGATAAAGATCCGGCGATTCAGCGGACCACTGGCGGGGTTGCCTCACCTCAATGCTGAAGGCGGTTTCCGCACGCTCGCTGACGGTCAGGTTGTCGGTTGTTCCCTTGTGCAGCACTGTCTCGCCGTCGTACAGGGTATAATCCAGTTGAACACAGCCAGGGCGTGCAGCAAGGTTTTCCAGCTCAAGCTGACAGAAGAGGGTGGCATCCCGGTATGCCTCGTCGAAGGTGGTTTTAACCGTGAAATCGCGGACATGCGTGAGTGATTTTCCCAGCAGGTAGACGTCGCGGAATATCCCCGCCGTCCACCACATGTCCTGATCCTCAATGTAGGTGGAATCTGCCCACTGCATAACCCGCACGCACAACAGGTTTTGCCCGCTGTGTACCGCATCGCTGATATCAAACTCGGCAGACAGTCGGCTGCCTTTGCTAAAGCCTATATAGCGGCCATTCACGTAGACTTCGAAATAGGTTTCGACGCCGTCAAACTTGATAAGGGTCTGTTTCTCTTGCCAGCTTTCAGAAAGCGTAAACCAGCGCTGGTATGCCCCGGTCGGGTTGTCTGACGGCACCCATGGTACGTCCACCGGGAAAGGAAAGCCTTCGTCGGTGTACTGCAACTGACCGTGACCTTCCATCTGCCACATGCCCGGCACGGTAATATCGCCCCAGTCGGCCATGTATTCTGAGGTAAAGTTTTCCGGGACAAGCAGCGGGTTCGTGAAGAAGCGAAAGTTCCACTTTCCGCTTAGCGACAGAAAGTGGCTGCTGGCTTCACGCGCAAACGTGCGCGCCCGGGAAACGGTGTCATAAGAGAAGAAGTACGCACGCGGCGGGAGCCGGTTTTCATGCGTGAGTTGAATATTTTCCCAGCGATTCATGTGATCTCCCTGTAGGGGTAAAACATCATTGCTGGAGATTTTAGTAAATATTTTACTAAATAAAATCAGTAAAACCGATTTGCTTTAACTCGATCACGAAATTAAAAAAGCCGGGCATGCCCGGCGGGAGAGTTAACAGGTGGAAATCAGCGGGTGGTGCCGCGCAGCTTCAGTACGCTCGGGACAAAGACCTGAAGCGGTAGTGCGCGGCCATCGCGGGCCTTTTCCAGCAGCAGATTAACGCCCTGGCTGCCCATCATTTCAGAGTGAATGCGCACGGTGGAAAGAGGCGGGAAGGTAAAGCGGGCGGTTGGAATGTCGTTCACGCTGATCAGTGAAATATCTTCCGGGATCGCCAGCCCTTTTTCGTGGATGGCGCGTAACACCCCGATGGCGATGGAATCGGAGGCCACGAACAAGGCGGAAGGCCAGCACTGTTGTGCCAGCATGATTTTTGCCAGTTCATAACCGGACGAACTGGAAAAACCGCCGCGCCAGATGTCCTGTTCCGATACCACCCCTTTCAGGAGCCCGTACTCCACGAAGGCGGCTTCCCGAATATCAGCCTTGCCTGGCTCATCTTCGCCGCCGATAAAGCCAATCCGCTTAACTCCCTGAGCAATAAAGAAATCCACGATCTGCTTGCTGATGCGCGAAAGGTCAATATCGACAGAATCGTACTCGCTGCCTGGCTCGTGAAAGTCGATAAAACAGACGTTGTCGGTCAACGACATTGCCGCACGTCGAAGCGCAGGGGAGGGTTTGCCTACAATCAACACCCCGGTGAGCTTTTTCAGCTCCGGCAGGGTGGCATTAGCGTAGCAGTTACTCAGTTCGACCCCCAGTTTTTCGCACTGCGTCTCAATGCCGTGGCGAATGGCAAGATAGTAAGGGTCGTTGATCTCCAGTTCCTGCTGGTAGCTGTAGAGCGCCAGAATATGTTGCTGACCGGCAGCGACAGACTGCATTTTACGGGAGGTCGTGCTTTTGTATTCCAGCTTCTCGGCAATCTCGAGAATGCGGTGTTTCGTCTCTTCTTTCACATTCAGCGTCGGGTCATCGTTTAAAACCCGGGATACCGTTGCCAGCGAGACGCCAGCTTCCGTCGCGATGTCTTTCAGCGTTGCCATGTTTGTCCTCATTCCCCACGAGATAGCTTATTGTAAAGGATGCGTTCGGACATGCATTAATTTTTAGTAAATAACATCCCTGTTGCCCTCGCCAGTTACCATGTTAGTATTTAGTAAAATTTTACCAAGGAGGCAAAAGTGGAAACGGTAGCATACGATGATTTTGCAAAGCTCGAGATCCGCGTGGGGAAGATTGTTGACGTTAAACGTCACGCCAATGCGGACAAGCTCTATATTGCGCAGATAGAGGTGGGAGACAGAACGTTGCAAACCGTCACCAGCCTGGTGCCGTATTACCGGGAAGAGGAGCTGATGGGCAAAACGGTGGTGGTGTTGTGTAACCTGGCAAAGGCTAAAATGCGCGGTGAAACATCTGAATGCATGTTGCTCTGCGCGGAAACCGATGACGCCCGAGAAAGTGTGTTATTAACGCCGGAGCGGGTGATGGCGGCAGGGGTAAGAGTGGTGTGAAAAAGCCGGGTGGCGGCTACGCCTTACCCGGCCTACAAAGCCTCGAACCGCAGGCCGGGTAAACGACAGCGTCACCCGGCAAAAGCACTACAGCACGCTTAGCGCCTTCTCCACCACGTTCTCAACGGTAAAGCCGAAATATGGGAACAGCTTGTCGGCCGGGGCGGATTCACCGTAACCATGCATCCCGACAATTGCCCCTTTCAGGCCCACGTATTTGTACCAGTAGTCGGCAATGCCAGCTTCAACCGCCACGCGCGCCGCGACGTTTGAAGGCAGCACCGATTCGCGGTACGCCTCATCCTGAGCATCAAAGATATCCGTTGAAGGGAGTGAAACCACGCGCACCGCGTGACCCTCGGCGGTCAGTTTCTCCGCCGCTTTTACCGTGATTTCCACCTCGGAACCGGTGGCGATCAGGATCACGTCTGGCTTGCCGCCGCTGTCTTTCAGGATGTACCCGCCGCGGGCGATATTTTTCACCTGCTCCGGCGTGCGCTCGATCTGCGCCAGGTTCTGGCGCGACAGGATCAGCGCCGTGGGTCCGTTATGACGCTCTACGGCCAGCTTCCAGCCCACTGCCGCTTCCACCTGATCGCAAGGACGCCAGGTGCTGAAGTTTGGCGTTAAGCGCAGGCTCGCCAGCTGCTCTACCGCCTGGTGCGTCGGCCCATCTTCACCCAGCCCGATAGAGTCGTGGGTATACACCATGATCTGCCGCGCCTTCATCAGGGCCGCCATACGCGCCGCGTTACGGGCATATTCGACAAACATCAGGAAGGTGGCGGTGTACGGCACGAAGCCGCCATGGTGGGCGATGCCGTTGGCAATGGCGGTCATCCCAAACTCGCGCACGCCGTAGTGGATGTAGTTCCCGGCAATGTCCTCCTTCAGGGATTTAGAGCCGGACCAGATGGTAAGGTTACTTGGCGCCAGATCCGCCGAGCCGCCCAGCAGTTCGGGCAGGATTGGGCCAATCGCGTTCAGGGTGTTTTGTGATGCCTTACGGGTGGCAATTTTCGCCGGGTTGGATTGCAGGTTCTCAATCAGCGCATGAGTTTTCTCTTCCCAGTCTTCCGGCAGGCCGCCGCTCATGCGGCGGGTAAACTCAGCCGCCAGCTCCGGATACGCTTTTTTGTAGGCGGCAAACTTCTCGTTCCAGGCCTGCTGCGCTTTTTCACCTGTTTCGCGAGCATCCCAGGCCTTGTAGATCTCTTTTGGGATCTCAAAGGCCGGGTGTTTCCAGCCCAGTTTCTGGCGGGTCAGCGCCACTTCCTCTTCACCCAGCGCCGCGCCGTGCGCCTCCTCTTTGCCCGCTTTGTTCGGCGAGCCGAAGCCGATGGTGGTGCGGCAGATGATCAGGGACGGTTTGTCCTTCACGCTCTGCGCTTCCTGAATCGCTTTTTTCACCGCCTCTGGATCGTGACCGTCGATCTCGTGCACCACGTGCCAGTGATAGGCTTCAAAGCGTTTCGCCGTATCGTCGGTAAACCAGCCCTCGGTTTCCCCGTCAATGGAGATACCGTTGTGATCGTAGAAGCCAATCAGCTTGCCCAGCCCCAGGGTGCCCGCCAGAGAACAGACCTCGTGAGAGATCCCCTCCATCAGACAGCCGTCGCCCATAAAGACATAGGTATAGTGATCGACAATCTCGTGGTCGGGCTGGTTGAACTGCGCGGCCAGCGTACGTTCGGCAATCGCCAGGCCAACCGCATTCGCCAGCCCCTGGCCCAGCGGGCCGGTAGTGGTTTCAACGCCCGGCGTATAGCCGATCTCCGGGTGGCCCGGCGTTTTGGAGTGCAGCTGGCGGAAGTTTTTTAATTCCTCAAGCGGCAGATCGTAGCCGGAAAGGTGCAGCAGGCTGTAGAGCAGCATCGAGGCGTGCCCGTTGGAAAGAATAAAACGGTCGCGGTCGTACCAGGTCGGATCGGTAGGGTTGTGCTTCAGGAAGTCGTTCCACAGCACTTCGGCGATATCAGCCATCCCCATGGGGGCGCCAGGGTGGCCGGAATTGGCTTTTTGTACGGCATCCATGCTGAGGGCGCGAATGGCGTTGGCGAGCTCTTTACGGGACATAGTTCACTCCGTGGCAAGGTTAAAGTTTGGCGGCGAGAAGATCTTCGAGTTTGCGCTGGTCGACGGCGAACTGACGGATGCCGTCCGCCAGTTTTTCCACGGCCATTGGATCCTGATTGTGCTCCCAGCGGAATTCCGCTTCGGTCATGGGTTTTGGTTTTGGCAGAACGGTGGAGGTTGGCACCAGCTTGCGGATCACCGTCTCTTCACTCTCCTGAAGCTTTTTCAGCAGGTCAGGGGAGATGGTCAGCCGGTCGCAGCCCGCGAGCGCGAGGATCTGCTCGGTGCGGCGGAAGCTGGCCCCCATCACGATGGTCTCGTAGCGGTGCTGCTTGTAATAATCGTAGATATTACGCACCGATTTCACGCCGGGATCTTCGTCCACCACATACGGATCCATCGGCTGTTTTGCCTGATACCAGTCGTAGATACGCCCGACAAACGGTGAAATCAGGAACACGCCCGCTTCGGCGCAGGCACGCGCCTGGGCGAAGGAGAACAGCAGCGTCAGGTTACAGTTGATCCCCTCTTTCTCCAGCACTTCCGCCGCGCGGATGCCTTCCCAGGTGGAGGCAAGCTTGATCAGGATGCGTGATTTATCGATCCCCTGCTCCTGGTAGAGTTCCACCAGGCGGCGAGCCTTGCTAATGCTCTTTTCCTGGTCGAATGAGAGGCGGGCATCCACTTCGGTGGAGACGCGTCCCGGTATGCTTTTAAGAATTTCCGCACCGATATTGACCGCCAGCTTGTCACTGGCTTCGGCGACCTGCTGCTCCTGCGTTTTCCCGCGCTGTTTGCCGTAGGCTAGGGCGTCATCAATCAGATGACTAAAGTGCGCAAGACCGGCCGCCTTGAGCAGCAGCGAGGGGTTGGTGGTCGCGTCTTCCGGCTGGTAGTGACGAATCGATTCGATGTCGCCGCTGTCTGCAACCACGGTGGTAAATTGTTTGATGCCGTCTAGCTGGTTCATAATTACTCCTTGGAAATAAAAGAGTTAGTCGAGTGCGTCAGGTCACACTTCTGAGAAAATCATGATGGACTTAACAAAAAAGCATAGCAGACGGGGGAGGCATTGCTGTCTGAGACGGGTAACATGGCTGTTATAAATTGATAACAATTTTTATTCTGCAATGGTGAGAGTTTGGCAGCCTTCAAAGTTTAGGAGCCTGCCTGCGGCGATACTATGCGGCACACCAGGGTGTGCATAGGAACGTCAATATCACCCTTTTTGACCGAAACGTGAAAGGAATAACAAGATGGATGATCAGTTAAAACAAAGCGCTCTCGATTTTCACGAGTTTCCTGTTCCGGGTAAAATCCAGGTATCCCCGACCAAACCGCTGGCGACCCAGCGCGATCTGGCGCTGGCCTACTCGCCAGGCGTAGCTGCCCCGTGCCTTGAAATCGAAAAAGATCCGCTGGCAGCGTACAAATACACCGCCCGTGGCAACCTGGTGGCCGTTATCTCTAACGGTACGGCGGTACTGGGGTTAGGGAACATTGGCGCGCTGGCCGGTAAGCCGGTGATGGAAGGGAAGGGCGTTCTGTTTAAGAAATTTGCCGGTATCGACGTCTTCGATATCGAAGTGGACGAACTGGACCCGGATAAATTCATCAACGTGGTGGCGGCGCTGGAGCCGACCTTCGGCGGCATCAACCTGGAAGACATCAAAGCGCCGGAATGTTTCTATATCGAGCAGAAGCTGCGCGAGCGTATGAACATTCCCGTGTTCCATGACGACCAGCACGGCACGGCGATTATCAGTACCGCCGCCATTCTGAACGGTCTGCGTGTGGTGGAGAAAAACCTCTCCGACGTGCGCATGGTGGTCTCCGGCGCTGGCGCCGCGGCCATCGCCTGTATGAACCTGCTGGTGGCGCTGGGCATGCAGAAACACAACATCGTGGTCTGCGACTCCAAAGGCGTGATTTACAAAGACCGCGAGCCAAACATGGCTGAAACCAAGGCGGCCTATGCGGTGGAAGACGACGGCAAGCGCACGCTAGAAGACGTCATTGAAGGTGCCGACATTTTCCTCGGCTGTTCAGGCCCGAAAGTACTGACCCAGGAGATGGTGCAGAAGATGGCGCGCGCGCCAATGATCCTGGCCCTTGCGAACCCGGAGCCGGAAATTCTGCCGCCGCTGGCGAAGGCAGTGCGTGAAGACGCGATCATCTGTACCGGACGTTCGGACTACCCGAACCAGGTGAACAACGTGCTCTGCTTCCCGTTCATCTTCCGCGGTGCGCTGGACGTCGGCGCTACGGCAATCAACGAAGAGATGAAGCTCGCCGCCGTTCATGCTATCGCAGAGCTGGCGCACGCCGAGCAGAGCGAAGTGGTGGCCTCCGCCTACGGCGATCAGGATCTGAGCTTCGGCCCGGACTACATTATCCCTAAACCATTTGACCCGCGTCTGATCGTGAAGATCGCGCCAGCGGTGGCCAAAGCGGCGATGGACTCAGGCGTGGCGACGCGGCCGATTGAAGATTTCGATGCCTACGTCGATAAACTCACCGAGTTCGTCTACAAAACCAACCTGTTTATGAAGCCGATCTTCTCCCAGGCGCGCGCTGACGCGAAGCGCGTGGTGCTGGCGGAAGGGGAAGAGGCGCGCGTGCTGCATGCCACTCAGGAGCTGATCACCTTAGGGCTGGCGAAACCGATCCTGATTGGTCGTCCGAGCGTGATCGAGATGCGTATCCAGAAGCTGGGCCTGCAAATTAAGCCGGGCGTCGACTTTGAGATCGTCAATAACGAATCCGATCCGCGCTTCAAAGAGTACTGGAACGAATACTATTCGATCATGAAGCGTCGTGGGATCACCCAGGAGCAGGCGCAGCGGGCGGTTATCAGCAACACCACGGTGATCGGCGCGATCATGGTTCACCGCGGTGAGGCGGATGCGCTGATCTGCGGCACCATCGGCGAGTACCATGAGCATTTCAGCGTGGTGCAGGAGATCTTCGGCTATCGCGAGGGTGTCCATACTGCCGGCGCAATGAACGCGCTGCTGCTGCCAAGCGGTAACACCTTTATCGCCGATACCTACGTCAACGACGATCCTTCCCCGGACGAACTGGCGGAAATCACCGTGATGGCGGCGGAAACCGTGCGCCGCTTTGGTATCGAGCCGAAAGTGGCGCTGCTGTCGCATTCTAACTTCGGGTCATCCAAATCCGCGGCGGCGTGCAAAATGCGCCAGACGCTGGACCTGGTGCGCGAGCGTGCGCCGGAACTGATGATCGACGGCGAGATGCACGGCGACGCCGCGCTGGTGGAGAGCATTCGTAATGAACGTATGCCGGACAGCCCGCTGAAAGGCTCCGCGAACGTGCTGATTATGCCGAACGTAGAAGCGGCGCGTATCAGCTATAACCTGCTGCGTGTGTCGAGTTCTGAAGGGGTGACCGTAGGGCCAGTGCTGATGGGGGTGTCAAAACCGGTACATGTATTAACGCCGATTGCCTCCGTGCGTCGTATCGTCAACATGGTGGCGCTAGCGGTGGTTGAGGCACAGACGCAGCCGCTGTAATTTTTACCCTCACCCTAACCCTCTCCCTTTGGGAGAGGGCAGGGGTGAGGGGGTTACACCCAGTTCCGGACCCGAATAAACTCACGCAAGGCAGCCTCCGGGCTGCCTTCTTTGGGTTCAAAGCTGTATTCCCAGCGCACCAGCGGCGGCATCGACATCAGAATGGACTCCGTGCGCCCACCGGTTTGCAGGCCAAACAGCGTCCCGCGATCCCATACCAGGTTAAACTCCACGTAACGCCCGCGGCGGTACAGCTGGAACTCACGCTCGCGAACGCCGTAGTCGGTGTTTTTGCGGCGTTCGACAATCGGCAGATAGGCATCGGTAAAGCCTTCACCCACTGCGCGCATAAAGCTGAACGCGGTATCAAAATCCGGCGTGTTGAGATCGTCAAAGAACAGCCCGCCGATGCCGCGTTGCTCGTCGCGATGCTTCAGATAGAAATAATCATCGCACCACTTTTTGTATTTCGGGTAAACGTCTTCGCCAAACGGCAGGCAGAGGTCGCGCGCGGTGGTGTGCCAGTGCACGGCGTCCTCTTCGAAGCCATAGTAAGGCGTTAAGTCGAAACCGCCGCCAAACCACCAGACCGGATCGGCCCCCGGTTTTTCCGCGATGAAAAAGCGCACGTTGGCGTGGCTGGTTGGCACAAACGGGTTATGCGGATGCACCACCAGCGAGACGCCCATCGCCTCGAAGCTGCGGCCCGCCAGTTCAGGCCGATGCGCCGTGGCGGACGCCGGCATTGCATCACCGTGGACGTGGGAGAAGTTGACCCCGGCCTGTTCAAAAATGCCACCGTTACGCAGCACGCGGCTGCGCCCGCCGCCGCCCGCTTCGCGCTGCCAGGCATCTTCCTGGAATTCACCGCCGTCTGCGGCGGCCAGTTTCTGGCAAATCGCGTCCTGTAACTGCATCAGGAAAGTTTTGACCAGCTGTGCATTCGGTTTCATCAACGTTTCCTGGAGTGCGCTTTTTGATTATCGAACCAGTTGAAATAACTGATGACCCCGGAGGCGATAGCGTTCGCGATCTTCTGACGAAACGCCGTGGTGCCGAGTAAACGCTCCTCTTCCGGGTTGGTAATGAACGAGGTTTCCACCAGCACGGACGGAATGGACGGGGACTTCAGCACCACAAACGCGGCCTGCTCGGTGCTTTTACTGTGCAGACGGTGCACGGGCTTAATCCGTTTAAGGATATGCGAGCCGAGCGTCAGGCTGTTTTTGATGGTATCGGTCTGCACGAGATCAAACAGAACCTGCTGCAACAGATGGTCTTTGTCGGTGGCTTTTTTCCCGGCCACTTCATCCGCCCGGTTTTCGCGATCGGAGAGGTATTTCGCCATGGCGCTACTGGCGCCACGGTTGGAGAGGGCGAACACCGATGCGCCTGCGGCGGAAGGGTTTGTGAAGCCATCCGCGTGAATGGACATAAACAGGTCGGCGCCGTGCTTATGGGCAATTTCCACGCGATCGTACAGCGGGATAAACGTGTCGCCCGTGCGCGTCAGGCGGGCGTCAATGCCGTTGCTGCGTAAAATTGCGCGCACATTTTTTGCAATTGCCAGCACGACGTGTTTTTCTTTCGACCCGTTTCGGCCAATGGCGCCGGTGTCGATCCCGCCGTGGCCCGGATCGAGCATGACCAGACGCTTTGCGCCGGCTTTTTTGGTTTTCGGCTTGCTGTGTCCGTTACTTGTTTTAAGCGAACTCTCTTCTTTTGCCTGAACCTGCTTTGCGATGCCTGTTAACGTTAAGGCCGCCAGCCCCGCTTTGAGAACCTGACGACGCGATGTGAGTGCTTTTAATGGTTTGAATGTGCTCATGCGGCCTGAATTGTAAAAATTGGGGTCCTGGTGTTATATCGTATCGCGTTTTGCGTGACGACATTCCTTATTGAGAATTGTTTTACTTTTCATTTCAATACGTGACAAAGTGACATTATGCCAAATTTTGGCGAGTTTTTCCCCGGTTATTGGCTAAATGCCCTGTTCACGCCATAATCACTGTTTTTAAACCCGAAAAGGCGGTTAATACCATGGAGATACGCGTTTTTCGCCAGGAAGATTTCGAAGAGGTGATCACCCTTTGGGAGCGCTGCGATCTGCTGCGTCCGTGGAACGATCCGGAAATGGACATCGAACGGAAGGTGAATCACGACGTCAGTCTGTTTCTGGTCGCTGAGGTCAACGGCGAGGTGGTCGGGACGGTAATGGGCGGGTACGACGGCCACCGCGGGTCGGCCTACTATCTGGGCGTGCACCCGGAATATCGCGCGCGCGGCATCGCCAACGCGCTGCTTAACCGTCTGGAAAAGAAACTGATCGCCCGTGGCTGCCCGAAAATCCAGATTATGGTGCGGGAAGATAACGACGTGGTGCTGGGCATGTATGAACGTCTGGGCTACGAGCACGCGGATGTACTGACGCTGGGTAAGCGCCTGATCGAAGATGAAGAGTACTGAGTTCCACCCTGGCGACTATGATGTTCACGGTCGTCTGCGTCTGCCTTTTTTATTCTGGTGCGTTCTGCTGTTGCAGGCCCGCACCTGGGTGCTGTTCGTGATGGCTGGCGCGTCACGCGGGCAGGGCGATACGCTACTGAATCTCTTTTATCCCGATCACGATGCGTTCTGGCTGGGGTTACTGCCCGGTGTACCGGCGGTGCTGGCGTTCCTGTGCAGCGGTCGGCGGCAGTTCCTCCCGCGCTTCTGGCGCGCACTTCGCTGGCTGTTGATTCTGGCGCAGGTTGTGCTCCTGGTCTGGCAGCCCGTGCTCTGGCTGTACGGCGAGCCGCTTTCCGGTATCGGGATTGCGCTGGTGGTGGCGGATATTGTCGCGCTGCTGTGGCTGGTCACGAATCCCCGTTTACGCGCCTGTTTTACGCAAGAGTCAGATTAAAACGGCACTTTTTGCCGATACTGCACTCCAACAAGCGTTGATTTACTACGTAAGGACGTCTCAATGAAATCGCTGCGTTTACTTTTATGCGCTCTCCCGCTGGCGTTAACCGGCTGTTCCACGCTCTCATCCATCAACTGGTCTGCGGCCTATCCGTGGAACTGGTTTGGCTCCTCAACGGAAGTGACCGAGCAGGGCGTGGGCAAAATCACCGCCTCGACGGCGCTGGATCAGGATGCCATTCAGGAGGCCATCGGCAGTGATTATCGCCTGCGCAGCGGCATGAAAACCGAGAACGGCAACATCGTGCGCTATTTCGAAGCGTTGAAAGACGACAAGGTGGCGATGGTCATCAACGGCGATAAAGGTACGGTCAACCGCATTGCGGTGATGGATGAAGAGATCCCGACCTCAGGTGGCGTGAAGGTAGGTACGCCGTTTGGCGAGCTCTACCAGAAAGCGTTTGGCCACTGCGCCAGCGTGCCGTCGGATGATAGCGTGGCGGTCGAGTGTAAGGCCGACGGCAGCCAGCACATTAGCTATGTATTCAGCGGCACCTGGAACGGTCCGGAAGGGTTAATGCCCTCTGACGACACCCTGAAAAAGTGGAAAGTGAGCAAAATTATCTGGAAGCAGTAATTTGCGCCTGAGCAAGCCGCCTCGCTGTAATCCAGGTATAATAGCCGCCATCAATGCCACGCTGTCGTGGCATCTTTTTTTCAGGAGGAGCGATGTCTCAGGTTCAGAGTGGCATTTTGCCAGAACATTGCCGCGCGGCGATTTGGATTGAAGCCAACGTCAAAGGGGACGTGGATGCCCTGCGCGCGGCCAGCAAAATTTTCGTTGATAAACTGGCCACCTTTCAGGCCAAATTCCCCGAAGCCCATCTGGGCGCGGTGGTTGCCTTTGGCAACACCGTCTGGCGTCAGCTGAGCGGCGGCGAAGGCGCAGAAGAGCTGAAAGACTTTATTCCTTATGGCAAAGGTCTTGCGCCCGCCACCCAGTATGACGTCCTGATTCATATCCTCTCCCTGCGCCATGACGTGAATTTCTCCGTCGCTCAGGCAGCGATTGAGGCCTTTGGTGACAGCATCGACGTGCTGGAAGAGATCCACGGTTTCCGCTGGGTGGAAGAGCGCGATTTGAGCGGCTTCGTCGACGGCACCGAAAACCCGGCCGGGGAAGAGACGC
The DNA here is from genome assembly GCF_014982105.1 of Enterobacter cloacae complex sp. P18RS. Taxonomy (NCBI): domain Bacteria; kingdom Pseudomonadati; phylum Pseudomonadota; class Gammaproteobacteria; order Enterobacterales; family Enterobacteriaceae; genus Enterobacter; species Enterobacter cloacae complex sp. P18RS. The sequence goes on from NZ_JADCKV010000026.1 coordinate 53,167, forward strand.
GTCGCGAGGTGGCTGTAATCAAGGAGGGCGTGGACGCGGGCGGCAGCTACGTGTTCGTCCAGCGCTGGGAGCATAACCTCAGGCAGCTCAACCGCATGAGCGTGCATGACCAGGAGATGATGATTGGCCGCACCAAAGACGCCAATGAAGAGATTGACGGCGATGCGCGTCCGGTCACGTCCCACCTGACCCGCGTTGACCTTAAAGAAGACGGTAAGGGGCTGAAGATTGTTCGCCAGAGCTTGCCGTACGGCACCGCGAGCGGTACGCACGGCCTGTACTTCTGCGCTTACTGTGCGCGCCTCTACAACATCGAACAGCAGCTGCTGAGCATGTTTGGCGATACCGACGGCAAGCGTGACGCCATGCTGCGCTTCACCCGTCCCGTGACCGGCGGCTACTACTTTGCGCCGTCCGTTGAGCGCCTGCTGGCGCTGTAAATCGCTCTCCATTCGTAGGCCGGGTAAGCGTTAGCGCCACCCGGCAATTTCTCCCGCACCCCTTATTCCCTTTTCTGCTTCTAAATCACCAAACGGTATATAAAACCGTTACTCCTTTAGACTCCGTTATAAATATTATGACTATAAGATAGTCATCACATTTATAAGGGTGCGCAATGGCCGTTACTGTACTGAAAAAAGGATCGCTGGCACTGGCAGGTTTACTGCTGGTGGCGCAGGCGCAGGCAACCGAGTTGCTGAACAGTTCTTATGATGTTTCGCGCGAGCTGTTTGCCGCCCTTAATCCCGCATTTGAACAGCAGTGGGCGAAAGAGAACAACGGCGACAAGCTGACCATCAAACAGTCGCACGCTGGCTCATCCAAGCAGGCGCTGGCCATTTTGCAGGGGCTGAAAGCGGATGTGGTGACCTACAACCAGGTCACGGACGTGCAGATCCTGCACGACAAAGGCAAGCTGATCCCGGCGGACTGGCAAAGCCGCCTGCCGAACAACAGTTCGCCGTTCTACTCCACCATGGGCTTCCTGGTGCGCAAGGGCAACCCGAAAAACATTCACGACTGGAACGACCTGGTGCGTTCTGACGTCAAGCTGATTTTCCCGAATCCGAAAACCTCCGGCAACGCGCGTTATACCTATCTGGCGGCGTGGGGCGCGGCGGACAAAGCTGACGGTAACGATAAAGCGAAAACCGAACAGTTTATGACCCAGTTCCTGAAAAATGTCGAAGTGTTTGACACCGGCGGCCGGGGCGCAACCACCACTTTCGCCGAGCGCGGGCTGGGCGATGTGCTGATCAGCTTTGAATCCGAAGTGAACAATATTCGTAAACAGTACGAAGCGCAGGGCTTCGAAGTGGTTATCCCGAAAACCAACGTTCTGGCCGAGTTCCCGGTGGCGTGGGTGGATAAAAACGTCAAAGCCAACGGCACAGAGAAAGCGGCAAAAGCCTATCTCAACTATCTGTACAGCCCGCAGGCGCAGACGGTGATTACTGACTATTACTACCGCGTTAATAATCCGGACGTGATGAACAAGCTGAAAGACAAATTCCCGCAGACCGAGCTGTTCCGCGTGGAAGATCATTTCGGCGCCTGGCCTGAGGTGATGAAAACGCATTTTGCCAGCGGCGGTGAGTTAGACAAATTGCTGGCGGCGGGGCGTAAGTAATGTTTGCAGGATCAACAAGACGTGTGCTGCCGGGTTTTACCTTAAGCCTCGGGACCAGCCTGCTGTTCGTCTGTCTGATTTTATTGTTACCGCTCAGCGCTCTGGTGATGCAGCTCGCTGAGATGAGCTGGTCCCAGTACTGGGAAGTGGTCACCAATCCGCAGGTGGTGGCGGCCTACAAGGTCACGCTGCTGTCTGCGTTCGTGGCCTCGATTTTTAACGGCGTGTTTGGCCTGCTGATGGCATGGATCTTAACCCGCTATCGCTTCCCGGGCCGCACGCTGCTCGACGCCCTGATGGATCTGCCGTTTGCCCTGCCGACGGCGGTGGCCGGTCTGACGCTGGCGTCGCTGTTCTCCGTGAACGGCTTTTACGGCGAATGGCTGGCGAAGTTTGATATTAAAGTGACCTATACCTGGATCGGTATCGCGGTGGCGATGGCCTTTACCAGCATCCCGTTTGTGGTACGTACCGTGCAGCCGGTGCTGGAAGAGTTAGGCCCCGAATACGAAGAGGCCGCGGAAACCCTGGGCGCCACGCGCTGGCAGAGTTTCCGTAAGGTTGTGCTGCCGGAACTTTCTCCGGCCTTGCTGGCGGGGGTGGCGCTTTCCTTTACCCGCAGCCTCGGTGAATTTGGCGCGGTCATTTTTATCGCCGGGAACATCGCGTGGAAAACCGAAGTGACCTCGCTGATGATTTTTGTCCGTTTGCAGGAGTTTGATTATCCGGCCGCGAGCGCGATTGCCTCGGTGATCCTTGCCGCGTCGCTGCTGCTACTGTTTTCGATTAACACTCTGCAAAGTCGCTTTGGTCGACGTGTGGTAGGTCACTGATGGCGGAAGTTACGCAATTGAAGCGCTATGACGCGCCCCGCATCAACTGGGGCAAATGGTTTCTGATTGGTACCGGCGTGCTGGTCTCCGCATTCATTCTCGTCGTGCCGATGGTGTACATCTTCGTGCAGGCCTTCAGCAAAGGGATTATGCCCGCGCTGCAAAACCTGGCCGATCCGGACATGCTCCACGCCATCTGGCTGACGGTGATGATTGCCCTGATCACCGTCCCGGTGAATCTGGTGTTTGGCGTATTGCTGGCCTGGCTGGTAACGCGCTTTAACTTCCCGGGGCGTCAGCTGCTGCTGACCCTGCTGGATATCCCGTTTGCGGTGTCTCCGGTGGTGGCGGGTCTGGTTTATCTGCTCTTCTACGGCTCCAATGGCCCGCTGGGCGGCTGGCTGGATGAGCACGACCTGCAAATCATGTTCGCCTGGCCGGGGATGGTGCTGGTGACCGTCTTTGTCACCTGTCCGTTCGTGGTGCGCGAGCTGGTGCCGGTGATGCTCAGCCAGGGCAGCCATGAAGATGAAGCCGCGGTGCTGCTCGGCGCTTCCGGCTGGCAGATGTTCCGCCGCGTCACGCTGCCGAATATCCGCTGGGCACTGCTTTACGGCGTGGTGCTGACCAACGCCCGTGCGATCGGTGAGTTTGGCGCGGTGTCGGTGGTATCCGGCTCGATTCGCGGCGAAACCCTGTCGCTGCCGTTACAGATTGAATTACTGGAACAGGACTACAACACCGTCGGTTCCTTTACTGCCGCAGCGTTGCTGACGCTGATGGCGATTTTGACCCTGTTTTTGAAGAGTGTGGTGCAGTGGCGTTTAGAGAATCAGGAAAAACGTCAGCATCAGGAGGGAAATCATGAGCATTGAGATTGCCAATATTAAGAAGTCTTTTGGTCGCACCCAGGTGCTGAATGATATCTCGCTGGATATCCCTTCCGGACAAATGGTGGCGCTGCTGGGGCCGTCTGGCTCCGGTAAAACCACGCTGCTGCGTATTATCGCCGGGCTTGAACACCAGACCAGCGGACATATTCGCTTCCACGGTACGGACGTTAGCCGCCTGCACGCCCGCGACCGTAAAGTGGGCTTTGTATTTCAGCATTATGCGCTGTTCCGCCACATGACGGTATTCGACAACATCGCGTTTGGCCTGACCGTGCTGCCGCGTCGTGAACGTCCAGATGCCGCCGCCATCAAAGCGAAAGTGACCAAACTGCTGGAGATGGTGCAGCTTGCGCATCTGGCGGACCGCTTCCCGGCTCAACTTTCCGGCGGGCAGAAGCAGCGCGTGGCGCTGGCGCGTGCGTTAGCCGTTGAACCGCAAATCCTGCTGCTGGACGAACCGTTTGGCGCGCTGGATGCACAGGTGCGAAAAGAGCTGCGCCGCTGGCTGCGTCAGCTGCATGAGGAACTCCAGTTCACCAGCGTTTTCGTGACCCACGATCAGGAAGAGGCGATGGAAGTGGCCGATCGCGTGGTGGTAATGAGTCAGGGCAACATTGAGCAGGTTGACGAGCCAGAGCAGCTCTGGCGTGAACCGGCGACCCGCTTTGTGCTGGAGTTTATGGGGGAAGTAAACCGCCTTCAGGGTACCATTCGCGGCGGTCAGTTCCACGTTGGCGCGCACCGCTGGCCGCTGGGGTATACCTCCGCGCATCAGGGGCCAGTGGATCTGTTCCTGCGTCCGTGGGAAGTGGACGTCAGCCGCCGTACCAGCCTGGATTCACCGCTTCCGGTGCAGGTGCTGGAAGCTAGCCCTAAAGGGCACTACACCCAATTGGTGGTACAGCCCCTGGGCTGGTACACCGAGCCGCTGACCGTGGTTATGCGTGACGACGTGCCGCCGCACCGGGGGGAGCGCCTGTTTGTCGGGCTGCAACACGCGCGCATTTATCACGGTAACGAGCGCATTGAAACGCGCGAGGATATTGCTCTGGCGGAGTCAGCCTGATAGGTTATTAGTATGTTTATCGCCCGGTGGCGCTGCGCTGACCGGGCCTACAGTTATCACTGCGTCTTGTAGGCCGGGTAAGCTAAGCGCCACCCGGCTTTTTTATTGAGTAAAAATCGTGAATACACTCGAACACACCATCGGCAACACCCCTCTGGTCAAACTTCAGCGCATGGGGCCTGATAACGGCAGCGAAATCTGGGTCAAACTCGAAGGCAATAACCCGGCGGGGTCGGTAAAAGACCGGGCGGCGCTGTCGATGATTGTCCAGGCCGAAAAGCGCGGTGAAATTAAGCCCGGCGACGTGCTGATCGAAGCCACCAGCGGTAACACCGGTATCGCGCTGGCAATGATTGCCGCCCTGAAAGGCTACCGCATGAAGTTGCTGATGCCGGATAACATGAGCCAGGAGCGCCGGGCCGCCATGCGCGCCTATGGAGCCGAGCTGATTCTGGTGAGCAAAGAGCAGGGGATGGAAGGGGCGCGAGATTTAGCGTTAGCGATGGCGGAGCGCGGGGAAGGCAAGCTTCTCGACCAGTTCAACAACCCGGACAACCCGTACGCGCACTACACCACCACCGGCCCGGAAATCTGGCAGCAAACCGACGGGCGCATCACCCACTTTGTCTCCAGCATGGGGACCACGGGCACGATCACCGGTGTGTCACGCTTTCTGCGCGAACAGGAGAAGCCGGTGACGATTGTCGGCCTGCAACCGGAAGAGGGGAGCAGCATTCCGGGCATCCGCCGCTGGCCGGCGGAGTATATGCCGGGCATCTTTAATGCGCAGCTTGTGGACCAGGTGCTGGATATTCATCAGCGCGAGGCGGAAAATACCATGCGTGAGCTGGCCGTGCGTGAAGGTATCTTCTGCGGCGTCAGCTCTGGCGGTGCCGTAGCGGGTGCGATCCGGGTGGCTGAGTCCACGCCGGGGGCGGTGGTCGTAGCGATTATTTGCGATCGCGGCGACCGTTATCTGTCTACCGGCGTCTTTGGTGAAGAGAGTTATTCGCAGGGGGCGGGGATTTAAGCGTCATGGAGATGATTTTATTCCGGGATAACACCCGGGCGCAGCAAACCGATATTGTCGCCGTTCAGTCGCAGGTGGTGTACGGCAGCGTGGGAAACAGCATCGCGGTGCCGAATATTCGCACCCACCGGCTGAACGTTACCGCCGTGCCAACGGTGCTGTTCAGCAATACGCCGCACTACGACACCTTCTACGGCGGGGTGATCCCGGACGAGTGGTTCAGCGGCTACCTTAAGGCGCTGGAAGAGCGCGAGATCCTGCGCGAGCTTAAAGCGGTCACCACCGGCTATATGGGCAGCGCCAGCCAGATCGCGCTGCTGGCGCAGTGGCTGAAGGCAATCAAAGTGCAACATCCCGATCTGCTGGTGCTGGTCGACCCGGTAATTGGGGATATCGATAGCGGGATGTACGTGAAGCCGGATATTCCTGAAGCCTACCGTGAGCATCTGCTCCCGCTGGCCCAGGGCATTACGCCCAACGTGTATGAACTGGAAGTGCTGAGCGGCAAACCGTGCCGTACGCCGGAGAGCGCCATTGCCGCCGCGCAGGGGCTGCTGTCCGACTCGCTGAAATGGGTGGCGATCACCAGCGCGCCAGTGGCTGACGATCCGCAGAATATCCACGTCGTGCTGGTGAGCGAAGAAGGTGTTACCGTAAGCGCGCACCCGCGCGTAGAGACGGATCTGAAAGGAACGGGCGATCTGTTCTGTTCAGAGCTGGTCAGCGGCATTGTGGGAGGGAAGACCGTTGCCGATGCCATTCGCATGGCGGGCGATCGGGTGACTGACGTTATGATCTACACGCAGTCGAAAGGCTATGACGAGCTTATTCTGCCGGCATAAACAAAAATGGCGCCCGAAGGCGCCATTTTTCTGTGCGGCAAGAATTACTTCTTGATGCGGATAACCGGGGTTTCACCCACGGTGACGCTGCCAGACAGTTTGATCAGTTCTTTGATTTCGTCCATGTTGGAGATAACAACCGGAGTCAGGGTAGACTTCGCTTTTTCTTCCAGCAGCGGCAGATCGAATTCAATTACCGGGTCGCCAACTTTAACACGCTGGCCTTCTTCCGCGATACGTTTGAAGCCTTCGCCTTTCAGTTCAACGGTGTCGATACCGAAGTGAACGAACAGTTCGATACCGCTATCGGATTCGATAGAGAACGCATGGTTGGTTTCAAAAATTTTACCGATGGTGCCGTCAACTGGAGCAACCATTTTGTTGCCAGTTGGTTTGATAGCAATGCCATCACCAACGATTTTCTCAGCAAACACTACATCCGGCACGTCTTCGATGTTGACGATCTCGCCGGAGAGCGGAGCAACAATCTCAATAGTTCCGGAGTCTTTCTTGTCATCAGAAACCAGAGATTTCAGTTTATCGAACAAACCCATGATCTTCTCCTAAGCAGTAAATTGGGCCGCATCTCGTGGATTAGCAGATTGTTTTTTCTTCAATGAACTTGTTAACCAGCGTCATTAACTCGTCCGTTGTCGGTTGAGCAAGAGCCTGCTCTGCTAACACCTTCGCATCTTCGAAGTTCGTGTTACGGATAATCTTCTTAATGCGCGGGATGGAAATGGCGCTCATAGAGAATTCGTCCAGACCCATACCCAGCAACAGAAGTGTAGCACGTTCGTCGCCTGCAAGCTCACCACACATGCCAGTCCATTTACCTTCTGCATGAGAAGCATCAATAACTTGCTTGATCAAATTCAGTACGGACGGTGACATTGGCTGGTAGAGATGTGAAATCATATCATTACCACGGTCAACTGCCAGGGTGTACTGCGTTAAATCATTGGTACCGATACTAAAGAAATCAACTTCTTTGGCTAAATGACGCGCAATGGTCGCGGCTGCCGGTGTTTCCACCATCACGCCGATCTCAATGGATTCGTCAAATGCTTTACCTTCGTCGCGCAGTTCCTGTTTGTAGATTTCGATCTCTTTCTTCAGTGCACGCACTTCTTCAACAGAAATGATCATCGGGAACATGATGCGCAGTTTACCGAAAGCGGAGGCACGCAGAATAGCGCGAACCTGGTCACGCAGGATCTCTTTGCGATCCATGGCGATACGCACGGCACGCCAGCCCAGGAACGGGTTCTCTTCTTTCGGGAAGTTCATGTACGGCAGCTCTTTGTCGCCACCGATGTCCATAGTACGGACGATTACAGCCTGCGAGCCGCACGCTTCCGCAACCGCTTTGTACGCTGCAAACTGCTCTTCTTCCGTTGGCAGAGCGTCGCGATCCATGAACAGGAATTCAGTACGATACAGACCTACACCTTCCGCGCCGTTGCGCTCAGCGCCGTCAACGTCACGTACGGTACCGATGTTAGCGCACACTTCAACCTGATGGCCGTCCAGCGTGATAGCTGGCAGATCTTTCAGTTTAGCGAGTTCCGCTTTCTCGGTAGCAACCTGCTCCTGAACGGAACGCAGCTGCTCGATCACATCGTTAGTTGGGTTGACGTAAACCACATTGTTTACGGCATCCAGAATCAGATAGTCGTCGTTTTTCACCTGGGAGGTAACGCTACCGGTACCCACAATGGCTGGCAGCTCCAGAGAACGCGCCATGATTGAGGTGTGGGAGGTACGTCCACCTGCATCAGTAATGAAACCCAGCACCTTGTTCAGGTTCAGCTGTGCGGTTTCAGACGGGGTCAGGTCAGCGGCAACCAGGATGACTTCGTCCTGAATCGCGCTCAGATCGATGATGGCCAGACCCAGGATGTTGCGCAGCAGGCGCTTACCGATGTCACGTACGTCAGCCGCACGTTCTTTCAGGTATTCATCGTCCAGCTCTTCCAGGGCAGATGCCTGACCTTCGATAACTTCATGCGCAGCCGCGTCGGCCGTCATGCCTTTATCTTTAATCAGGGCTATGATTTCCTGCTCCAGCTCCTCATCTTCGAGCAGCATAATGTGCCCTTCGAAGATGGCTTCTTTTTCTTCACCGAAAGTTTCGCCAGCTTTAGTTTTAATCGCTTCCAGTTGCGCAGATGCCTTGGCACGACCGCTCAGAAAACGTTCAACTTCCTGATCAACCTTGTCGGCAGAAATTTTTTTCCGGTCAATGACGATTTCGTCTTCTTTCAGCAGCAATGCTTTGCCGAAAGCGATACCCGGGGATGCTAAAATGCCTGAAATCATAACCCTACCTTACTTGTGACTGATATTGAAAAGAACCCGGTAAACTTACTCGAGTTCAGCCATCAGCTTAACCAGATGCTCAACTGCTTTCTGCTCGTCTTCACCTTCAGCGGAGATGGTAACAACGGTACCCTGAGTCAGGCCCAGAGTTTGCAGCTTGAACAGGCTTTTTGCGCTAGCGCTTTTGCCGTTGGAAGTCACGGTGATTTCAGAAGTGAAGCCTTTCGCTTCTTTAACAAACTGAGCAGCAGGGCGGGTGTGCAGACCGTTCGGAGCGGTAATGGTAACTTCTTGCTGGAACATTGTATTTCCCCAACTTATAGGTTTAGTGTTGTGGAACTAAAGTCTAGCCTGGCGACTTAACTTTAGCCTGTATAGTTAGCGCTGACGTTTCAATCGTCATTAAACATTATGCAGTGAAAGCAAGACTTGAACCAAATCATAAAATCGATTCAGCAGCGCTATTTCGTTCACCGATTAATTTCGCGCATCAAAATAATTGCTGGTTTAAATACCAGACCCAACGGGGTGAAGCAATGCCAGGAGGGGTAAAACTTTGAAGCAGGCCACAAAAAAGCACCTGAAAAGGTGCTTTTTTACGCGTTTTTAACATGCTGGCATCACTGTTGCAGTTCTTTCTCTGTGAAGAGATCGGCAAACAGTGCTGTGCTTAAGTAACGCTCACCCGAAGACGGTAGGATAACCACAATGTTCTTATTGGTAAAGGTTTCATCTTCCAGCAGTTTGAGGGCTGCCGCAACCGCCGCACCGGAAGAGATACCCGCCAGAATGCCTTCCTCGTCCATCAGGCGACGCGCCGTGGAGATGGCTTCTTCATTGGTAATGGCGACGACTTTATCGATCAGCTTCAGATCCAGGTTGCCTGGAATAAAGCCAGCGCCGATACCCTGGATTTTGTGTGGGCCAGGTTTGATCTCTTCGCCTGCCAGCGCCTGAGCGATAACCGGTGAGTCGGTTGGCTCAACGGCAACGGTAATCAGATCTTTTTTACCTTTCGTGCCTTTAATATAGCGAGACACACCGGTCAGCGTACCGCCGGTGCCTACGCCGGAGATAAACACATCAACCTGACCGTCGGTATCTTCCCAGATTTCCGGGCCGGTGGTTTTCTCATGAATTTCCGGGTTGGCCGGGTTGCTGAACTGCTGGAGCAGCAGATACTTTGCCGGATCGCTGGCAACAATTTCTTCGGCCTTCTGAATCGCGCCCTTCATGCCTTTTGCGCCTTCGGTCAGGACCAGGTTCGCACCCAGCGCTTTCAGCAGCTTACGACGCTCAATGCTCATGGTTTCAGGCATAGTCAGCGTCAGCTTATAGCCACGCGCCGCCGCAACATAGGCCAGAGCGATACCGGTATTGCCGCTGGTGGGTTCAACCAGCTCAACGCCAGGTTTCAGCACGCCACGCTTTTCAGCATCCCAAATCATATTCGCACCGATACGGCATTTAACGCTGAAGCTTGGGTTACGAGATTCGACCTTCGCCAGAATGCGTCCATTACCGATACGGTTCAGTCGAACCAGGGGCGTATGACCGATAGTCAGCGAGTTGTCTTCATAAATCTTACTCATGGCCTGTCCTTAACTGTATGAAATTGGGATACCGACCCAGCATACCTGTTGAACAGGTATGGGGAAGTAAGGAAATCGCATATCTATATGCTGCAAGGAAATAATGGGGATCAGTATGGAATAAGGGGCGGCATAAGCCACCCCTCTTTTACACATTTTTGCATTACTTCCATAACGCGTGCTTAGCACGGTAGCAGTCCACCCACATCGCCGTCGCGCCGCAAACGGCGACGGGCATGATGAACAAATTCAGGAAAGGGATCATGGTGAACAGGCTGGTCAGCGCGCCAAACTGCATGTTGGCAACCTTCTGAGTGCGCAGGGCAGTGCGCATCTCTTTAAACGGCACTTTGTGGTTATCGAACGGATAATCACAGTACTGGATAGCGAGCATCCAGGCGCTGAACAGGAACCACAGCACGGGCGCGACCGTCTGGCCAATCCCGGGTACAAAATAAAGAATAAGCAGCACAATCGCCCGCGGCAGGTACCAGGCGAACTTCTGCCATTCACGCTTCATGATGCGGGGGAGATCTTTCACGATCCCCAGTACGCCCGTGTCAGGTGGCGTCGCACCGGTCAGGCGCGCTTCCAGCTGTTCGGCCAGCAGACCGTTGAACGGCGCGGCTATCCAGTTTGCTATCGTCGAAAAGAAATAACCGAAAACCAGCAGCACGGAGATAACCGCAATCGGCCAGAGCAGGTAGTCTAGCCACTGTAACCAGTCCGGCACATAGCTCATCAGGGAAGGGATCCAGCTTTCCAGTCTGGTGAACAGCCACCAGAAGGCCCCGCCCATCAGAATAATGTTGATCAGTAACGGCAAAATAACGAAGCGTCGAATGCCCGGCAGGGAGACCAGTTTCCAGCCCTGAGAAAAGTACCAGACCCCGCTGCGTGGGGCAGAAGAAGATGTTGAAACCATACCAGGCTGTACTCCTTTTTACACAACCAGTGGAATTGCCCGCCTATATTATCCAGTTACGGGCCAATGACCAGTTCGGAAATGTTCGAAAAACCAGCAAAAAGCACGATTTAGTTCATCTTTATGCTGTGAATGCTCTGCATACACTTGCACTTGACGTAAACGGCAAATACTCTTAGTGAGTAAATGTTTGCCGTGGTGGCAAGGTGTTAGAACAACAGAGAATATAATGATGCAGGATTTGCGTCTGATATTAATCATTGTTGGCGCGATCGCCATAATCGCTTTACTGGTACATGGTTTCTGGACCAGCCGTAAAGAGCGTTCCTCTATGTTTCGCGATCGTCCACTGAAGCGCATGAAGTCCAGTCGTGACGACGATGACGTTGAAGACGACATCGACGGTCCTGACGACGACGGCGTGGGTGAAGTTCGTGTTCATCGGGTCAATACTGCGCCCGGCGCAGCGCATGGAGAGCATGAAGCCCCCCGCGCTCCGCAGCACCAGTATCAACCACCGTATGCCTCTGCCCAGCCGCGCCAGCCAGCGCCGCCGCCAGTGGAAGAACCTGTTCGTCATCCGCCGCAGCAGCCTGTGCAACAGCAGCCCGTTGCGCCACAGCCTGTACAGCCGCAACCTGTGCAACAGCCTGCACAGCCAGTGCATCAGCCACAGCCTGTTCAGCAGCCGCAGCCGGTACAACAACCGCAGCCGCAGCCTGAACCACCTGCGCCACAGCCCGCTCCGCGCGTTGAGCCAGAGCCGGTCGCAGAGCCAGAACCGGTTGTTGAAAAGCCGCAGCGTAAAGAAGCGGTGATCATCATGAACGTGGCTGCTCATCATGGCACCCATCTGAACGGTGACGTGCTGCTTAACAGCATCCAACAGGCAGGCTTCAAGTTCGGCGACATGAATATTTTCCATCGCCACCTGAGTCCTGACGGTAGCGGTCCGGCGCTGTTTAGCCTGGCCAATATGGTCAATCCAGGCACGTTTGACCCGGAAATGACCGGTGATTTCGTCACGCCGGGGGTTACGATCTTTATGCAGGTGCCGTCCTACGGTGACGAGCTGCAAAACTTTAAGCTGATGCTACAGTCCGCTCAGCACATCGCCGACGAAGTGGGCGGTGTGGTGCTCGACGATCAGCGTCGAATGATGACGCCGCAGAAACTGCGCGAGTATCAGGACCGCATCCGCGAAGTTAAGGAAGCGAACGCGTAATCGTCGCGTTAACTTCACCTCCTCCTCAACCCCCGCCTGTCGGGGGTTTTTCTCATTGATGGTGCGATATGGACTCAATCGAACAACAACTTACTGAACTGCGAACCACGCTTCGCCATCATGAATATCTCTATCATGTTATGGACGCACCGGAAGTGCCGGATGCGGAATATGACCGCCTGATGCGTGAACTGCGCGAGCTGGAAGCGCAGCACCCCGAACTGATTACGCCCGATTCCCCAACGCAGCGCGTCGGCGCGGAACCGCTGGGCGCTTTCAGCCAGGTGCGCCATGAAGTGCCGATGCTCTCGCTGGATAACGTGTTTGATGAAGAGAGTTTTCTGGCTTTCAACAAGCGTGTGCAGGATCGCCTGAAGAGCGTCGACAATCTGAGCTGGTGCTGCGAGCTGAAGCTGGATGGTCTGGCCGTCAGTATTCTTTATGAGAACGGCGTGATGGTGCGTGCCGCAACGCGCGGCGATGGCACTACCGGGGAAGACATCACCACCAATGTGCGCACCATTCGTGCGATCCCGCTGAAACTGCGTGGCGATAACATTCCCGCCCGGCTGGAAGTGCGCGGGGAAGTGTTCCTTCCGCAGGCGGGCTTCGAGAAGATCAACGAAGAAGCGCGTCGTACCGGCGGGAAAGTGTTTGCTAACCCGCGTAACGCGGCGGCAGGTTCGCTGCGTCAGCTCGATCCGCGAATCACCGCGAAGCGACCGCTTACTTTCTTCTGCTACGGCGTCGGGATCCTGGAAGGCGGTGACCTGCCAGATACCCACCTGGGTCGCTTAATGCAGTTCAAAGAGTGGGGGTTACCGGTTAGCAACCGCGTGCAGCTCTGCGACTCTCCGGAGGCGGTGCTGGCGTTCTATCACAAGGTTGAAGAAGATCGTCCCACGCTCGGGTTTGATATTGATGGCGTGGTGATCAAGGTTAACTCGCTGGCGTTGCAGGAACAGTTAGGATTTGTGGCCCGTGCGCCGCGCTGGGCGGTAGCCTTTAAGTTCCCGGCGCAGGAGCAGATGACCTTCGTTCGCGACGTGGAGTTTCAGGTAGGGCGTACGGGGGCGATTACGCCTGTGGCGCGTCTGGAGCCTGTGCAGGTGGCTGGCGTGCTGGTAAGTAACGCCACGCTGCATAACGCCGATGAAATTGCCCGCCTGGGCCTGCGCATTGGTGACAAAGTGGTGATTCGCCGCGCGGGTGATGTGATCCCACAGGTGGTTAACGTTGTTGAGTCTGAACGTCCTGCCGATACCCGTGCCATCGAGTTTCCAGCCCACTGTCCGGTATGTGGTTCGGACGTTGAGCGCGTGGAAGGTGAAGCGGTAACGCGCTGTACGGGCGGGTTAATCTGCGGCGCGCAGCGTAAAGAGTCCCTAAAGCACTTTGTCTCCCGCCGGGCGATGGACGTGGACGGAATGGGTGACAAGATTATCGACCAGTTAGTTGAGAAAGAGTACGTCCATACGCCAGCGGACCTCTTTACCCTGACGGCAGGTAAGCTGACCGGTCTTGATCGTATGGGGCCAAAATCTGCCCAGAACATCGTTAACGCGCTCGAGGCGGCCAAAAACACCACCTTTGCCCGTTTCCTTTACGCGCTTGGCATTCGTGAAGTCGGAGAGGCGACAGCGGCAGGGCTGGCGGCGTATTTCGGCACGCTGGACGCGCTGGAGAAAGCCACCATCGACGAGCTACAGAAAGTCCCTGATGTCGGCATTGTGGTCGCTACCCACGTTTTCAACTTCTTCGCCGAAGAGAGCAACCGTGAAGTGATCGGTAAATTACTGGAACAGGGCATTCACTGGCCTGCACCGGTAGTGGTTAATGCCGAAGAGATCGACAGCCCGTTTGCCGGTAAAACGGTGGTGCTGACCGGCAGCCTGAGCCAGCTCTCGCGCGATGACGCGAAAGCGCGCCTGGTGGCGCTGGGGGCAAAAGTGGCGGGCAGCGTATCGAAGAAAACCGACCTGGTGATTGCCGGGGAAGCGGCCGGTTCGAAGCTGGCAAAAGCGCAGGAGCTTGGCATCGAGGTAATCGACGAAGCGGAAATGATGCGCCTGTTAGGAGAGTGACGTGGAAAAAGAGCAGCTCGTTGAGATCGCCAATACGGAGATGCCGTTCGGTAAATATAAGGGTCGCAGGCTGATTGATTTACCGGAAGAGTATCTGCTGTGGTTTGCCCGTAAGGATGAGTTCCCCGCCGGGCGTCTGGGCGAGCTGATGGCTATCACGTTACTGATCAAAACAGAGGGGCTGACCCAGCTGGTTCAGCCCCTGAAACGTCCTTAAACTTTCGCGGCGCGGGTCTCTTCCTGCGCCAGCTTTTCCGTCTGCGCCTTGTAACGCCGCGCCAGTACTGCACATACCATCAGCTGGATCTGATGGAAAATCATCAGCGGCAACACCATCATCCCAATGACGGACGTCGGGAACAGAATATTGGCCATTGGGATCCCGTTGGCGAGGCTCTTTTTCGATCCGCAAAATACAATGGTGATTTCATCGGCTTTATTGAAGCCGCATTTGCGGGCCACAAAGACGTTAACCGCGATGACAATGGCCAGCAGAACGATGCTTACCACCACAATAAACAGCAGCGATCCAGCGCCCACCCTGTGCCAGATGCCGTTCACCACGGCTTCGCTGAAGGCCGTGTAAACCACCAGCAGAATTGAGCTTTGGTCCGTTTTCCCGATCCATTTTTTATGTTTTGCCACAAACGCCCCAATCCAGGGACGGGATAAGTGTCCGAGCACAAACGGCAGCAGCAGTTGCAGACAAATTTTACCCACCTGCTCCAGATTACCTTCCGCCCCGTGCATATTCATCAGCAGACCGACCAGCAGCGGTGAAACAAAGATCCCCAGCAGGCTGGAAGCGGAAGCAGAACAAACCGCCGCCGCGACGTTACCGCCCGCCAGCGAGGTAAAGGCAATAGCGGACTGCACGGTGGCCGGCAAAATGCACAGATAAAGGAAACCGGTATACAGCGCCGGATCGACATTCACCGGCGCCCACCAGGCGAACAGCACGCCCAAAACCGGGAAGAGGATAAAGGTGCTGCACATTACCCACAGGTGTAGTCGCCAGTGGCTACCGCCTGCAATAATGGCTTCCCGGGAGAGTTTGGCGCCATGCATAAAGAACAGCAGGGCAATGGCTGCCGTGGTCAGTCCTTCAATAACCGGAACGAAACTGCCCCGCGCCGGGAAGAACGAGGCCAGCAAGACGACACCAATCAGGGTCAGCGTAAACGGATCAAGGATACGAAAAAGTTTCATAATCACTCCTGAAAACAGATGCCGCTATTGTGCTTTCTTCCCTTTGAGAAATAAAATTGATTTATTGCATCCATTCATGAATTAAACAGATGAATTATTCGTTACGTCAGCTTCGCGTTTTCGTCACCGTCGCGCAGGCCCGCAGCTTTAGCCGGGCAGGGGAGATCATTGGCCTCAGTCAGTCGGCGGTGAGCCACAGCGTTAAGGAGCTTGAAACGCAAACGGGAGTGAAGCTGCTCGACCGTACGACGCGAGAAGTGGTACTCACCGAAGCGGGACAGCAGCTGGCAATGCGTCTGGAGAGGCTGCTGGATGAACTGCACAGTACGCTCAGGGATGTCGGCCGGCTCGGACAACAGCTTTCCGGCACCGTGAGAGTGGCGGCGAGCCAGACGATTTCAGCGCATCTTATTCCCCAGTGTATCGCTGAAAGTAATCACCGCTATCCGGATATCGATTTTGTTTTGCACGACAGGCCGCAGCAGTGGGTACTGGAGAGTATCCGTCAGGGGGATGTGGATTTTGGCATCGTTATTGATCCCGGAGCGGTAAGCGACCTGGAATGTGAAGTGGTGCTCTCGGAGCCCTTTTTATTGCTCTGCCGCGATGATGATCCGCTGGCATCGCTGCCACACGTGGCCTGGCAGGCCTTGCAGGGGGCAAACCTGGTGTTACAGGATTATGCATCAGGCAGCCGTCCGCTGATAGATGCCGCTCTGGCCGCGCAGGGCGTTAAGGCAACCATTGTGCAGGAGATTGGGCATCCTGCCACGCTCTTCCCGATGGTCGAAGCGGGGATTGGCATCAGCGTTCTGCCGGCGCTGGCGCTGCCACTGCCGCAGGGGAGTCGTTTAACGGTGAAGCGTTTCGTACCCTGTGTCGAACGCCAGCTGATGCTGGTACGCCGTAAAAACAGGTCACTTTCCGGCGCGGCGCATGCCTGCTGGGATGTGGTGCGTATGCAGGCCGAACGTTTGATGGAGGCCCGCACACGCGATCCACTTTTTAACGAAACCAATAATCAGATGTAGATATTAATCTGATGCTCCGCGGAGGGCTTATTGATGCCTTCCGCGACTGCCTGACCTTTTTCCTGTTTTGGCATCGCCTCTTCTGCCTGCTGACGCTGCAATTGCGCCAGCTGTGCCTGCAACATAGCCAGCTGAGATTCGAGTAATTCCTGCTGCTTTTGCTTCTCTTCTGCTGTGGCATCACCCATGGCCACTTCTTTGAGCTGCTGAGTGACTTTCGTTATCTGTTTGGTCAGACGGGTGATTTGAGAAGCAATGTCGTTTCCGCCGGAGCTGTTATCTACGCTGCCGATTTCCATCGCCGACAGAGAAACGGGCTTAAGAGTTGTCATATTGAGATCCTTTTCGCCATAAAATAGAGGTATCGGCAAAGAAGGCGTGAGCTTGAGTAAAACAAGCGGTCTGGCTGCAATGGGGATGTGCTATATCGCAGATAGCAAAAAAGCGCCTTTAGGGCGCTTTTTTACATTGGTGGGTCGTGCAGGAT
>NZ_JADCKV010000026.1:70362-70552 GCF_014982105.1 Enterobacter cloacae complex sp. P18RS
CTCTACCAACTGAGCTAATCGCCCATTTCGGAACTGCTGCGATAAGGTGAGAATGGTGGGCGATGACGGGCTCGAACCGCCGACCCCCTCCGTGTAAAGGAGATGCTCTACCAACTGAGCTAATCACCCAATCTCAATGCTTATCTACACTGCGAGTCTACCGAAGTAGATGGTGGGTGATGACGGGCTC